>NZ_JBIVVI010000407.1:0-6904 GCF_044757675.1 Kitasatospora sp. NPDC091257 | reverse complement strand
GGGCGGTGTGCACCGGGCCGTTGGGGGCCAGGGGCAGGCCGAACAGCGTTTCGGCGGCGGGGTGTTCGGCCGCCCGCGGGGCACTCAGCGAGGCCGCCGGGTGGCGCGAGGTGCGCTCGTCGAAGAGGGCGTCGGTGAGAGTGCCGAGGGTCGCGCAGACCTGCTCCGCCGCCGCGAAGGGATTGGCCTCCACGCTGAACTGCACGTCCTGGGTCACCTGGTGAGCCCCCCGCTCTGCTCCGTCTGCCGTCGGTGGTTCGGGTGGGACCGGGCCCGCCGCGGCGGCGGGTCGTCAGATCCCGGCTCATTCCTATCAGAGCCCGCCGTCCGGACCGAACCGCAGGATGACCCGATGATCACTCGGTGGTGGTGCCGGTGGCCTGCGCGGACCCGTCCTCGGGGGTGCCGGCGGCGAGCGCGGTGACCGCCTCGACGATCCCCGGCACGGCGAACAGCCCCGCGAGGTCCCGCACGAGGCGCCCGGTCGGGCCGTCCGGGCGTTCGTCGGCGAAGAAGGAGGCCAGTTCGGCGGCGAGGGCCGGTTCGCGGGCGGCGGTGAGGGTGAGCGAGGCGACGAACTCCTGCACCAGGTGCAGCTGGAGCTCCTCCAGCGGCACCGAGCGCTCGACCAGCCACTCCAGCGAGGTGATCTCGGCGTTGGCGATCCAGGCCCGGACGGTCAGCCGCAGTCCGGCGCTCGGCTCGGGGAGCGCCAGGTGGGCCAGGATCTGCTCCTGCGCGGCCCTGCGCACGTCGTCGATCACCGCCGAGGTGCCCGCGCTGGCCGCCACCGAGCCGCCGCGCAGCAGCGCGGCGAAGCCCGGCCCGTGGCTCTGCACGAAGTCCAGGTAGCGGCCCATCACCCGGTAGAGCCGCTCCGACAGCGGCCCGTCCATGGGCTCCTCGAACCGGGCCGACAGCTCCTGCCCGGCCCGCCGCAGCGACTCCTCGTACAGCGCCTGCTTGCCGGGGAAGTAGTGGTACACCAGGGGCCGGGAGGCCCCCGCGGCGGCGGCGATGTCGTCGATCGACACTTCCTCCGGCGGCCGTCGGCTGAACAGTTCCAGTGCCACGGCGATCAGCTGCTCCCGCCGCTCGTCCACGCTCAGCCGCCGACGCGGCCGCTCGCCCGCCGCCCGGGCGGAGGCGGAGGTCCGTGCTGCGCGATCGGCCGTCGGTGACGGCGTACGGGAGGCCATGCGCGCCACCCTAGTTCGTCGAGGGCCCTGCGGTGGAGACAGGGGCCCACTGCCCTCCGGCCCGCGCACCGGCCCCGAACGCCGAGGTCGTGGCGGCGCTACGCGGACCGGAGGTCCAGGTAGCGGCGGTAGGCCTCGCGCCCGTCGGCGACGAAGGAGTCGCGGGTGAGGCGGTCGGCGAGTTCGGCGGGGGTGAGCCAGGTGTGCCAGGCGACCTCGGACTCCTGGGGGGAGACCGGGCCGTCCCACTCGGCCTCGTACATGTCGCACCACCAGGAGAGCCGGTCCTGCTCGAAGAGGAACTTGAACAGGGGGCGCGGGGCGATGCCGTGCACGCCGAGCTCCTCCTCGGCCTCGCGGACGGCGGCCTCGGCGTAGGTCTCGCCGGAGCCGACCACGCCGCCGACGAACATGTCGTACGCGCCGGGGGCGAAGAGCTTGGTGTCGGTGCGGCGGTGGACGAAGATCCGCCCGGCCGGGTCGCGGACCAGGATGAAGACGCAGCGGTGGGTGAGCCCGCGCCGGTACACCTCGCCGCGCAGGGCGGTCCCGATCACGCGGTCGTGCTCGTCGACGATGTCCAGCAGTTCCTCGGCAGGGTTGGTCATGAGGGACAGGTTAGGGTTTCGGGGCTCGGTTCGAACGGATTCGATCGAAGGAGATCGAAAACGAACACGAGTGGCACGAGAAGCAACGGAACTGGTCGAGGGCGGCACGCGGTGGTGGAGATCTGGGGCGAGACGGCCGAGGGGTTCGAGCCCGTACGGGCGGCCTTCGTGCGGAACTTCGCCGACTACGGCGAGCTCGGTGCGGCCTTCGCGCTGTATGTGCGCGGCCGCAAGGTGGTCGACCTGTGGGGCGGTGACGCCCGCCCCGAGGTCGGCGGCCGGCCGGCGCCCGCGGTGCCGTGGACGGCGGACACCGCGCAGGTGCTGCGCTCGGTCACCAAGGGCCTGACCGCGACCACCGCGCTGCTCCTGGCCGAACGCGGCCTGCTCGACCTGGACGCCCCGGCGGCCTCGTACTGGCCGGAGTTCGCGGCGGCCGGCAAGGGCCGGATACCGGTGGGCTGGCTGCTCTCGCACCAGGCCGGAGTGCCCGCGCTGGACGTGCCGCTGCGGCTGGAGGACGTGCTCACCTGGGAGCGCGCGGCCGCCGCCGTCGCCGCGCAGGCGCCCGCCTGGGAACCCGGCACCGCGCACGGCTACCACCCGTACACCTTCGGCTGGCTGGTCGGCGAGGTGGTGCGCCGGGTCAGCGGCCGGACGGTGGGCCAGTTCTTCGCCGAGGAGGTCGCCCGGCCGCTCGGGCTGGACCTGTGGATCGGGCTGCCGGCCGGCGCCGCGCCCAGGGTCGGCAGACTCGTCGACCTCCCGGCGCCGGACGCGGCCCGGACCGGTCCGAGCGGGCTGCGGCTGCGACCCAAGCAGTCCGTCCGGGACGCCTACCAGGACCCGGCCTCGCTGACCGCCCGCTCCTTCGCCTCGGTGCGCCCCGGCGTGGACCTCAACGACCCGGCGGTGCAGGCCGCCGAGATCCCCGGCGCCGGCGGCATCGGCACCGCCCGGTCACTCGCCCGGTTCTACGCGGCACTGATCGGCGCGGCCGACCGCCCGGACGGCTCCGGCGCGCTGCTGCCGCCGCTGCTCGGCCCCGAGGTGCTGGCACGCGCGGTCGAGCCGGCGGTGAGCGGGCCGGACCGGGTGCTGATCGTCAACTCCACCTTCGGCCTGGGCTTCTGGCGGCACGGCCCGACCGCGCCGATGGCCTCCCCGGCGAGCTTCGGCCACCCGGGTCGGGGCGGTTCGCTCGGCTTCGCCGACCCCGACCTGCGGCTGGGCTTCGGCTACGTCACCAACGGCATGCAGCCGGGCGTCACCGGGGACATCCGCTCGCGGAACCTGATCCGCGCGGTGCGGGGGTGCCTGGGGCTGGACCGGTAGCCTCAGGCCTGGCCGGTCTCGAAGCGGTGGATCTTCCCGCCGTCGACGGTGAAGCGCCAGGCGGTGCGCATGGTGCCCCAGGTCTCGTTGGTGAACTCGGCGATCAGCGCGTGGCCTCCGCTCGACTCGGTCTGGACGGCCATCCGGCCGTTCGGGCCGAAGATCTCCCGGTCGACCCAGTCCGCCAGGTCGCGCTCGGAGCCGTCGTCGGCCATGGTCGCGTCCGGGGCCAGCAGCGCGAAGAAGGCCTCGCGGTCGCCCGCGTTGACCGCGGTGACGAAGGCGCGGACGGCGGGGTCGCTGAGTTTCGTGGGGGCGATGGTCACGCGGGACTCCCTGATGGGGGTGAGGGGCGGGGAGTCCTGTTTACGGCTTTCGCGCGGGCCGTCCGGGCATGTCGGCGGCGCGTCGGTGAATTGGCCGCATTCATGTGCTTTGATCCCCGGAACAGGCGATTCGCCCCGGAGCCCGCCACGGGGAGTGGCGAGGGAGCGGGAGGCCCCGACGGGCCTCCCGCTCCGCTTTCCCGGCCTCCCTGGCTCGTCGGGTCTAGAAGAAGCCGACCGCGTCGGGGGAGTAGCTGACCAGCAGGTTCTTGGTCTGCTGGTAGTGCTCCAGCAGCGCCTTGTGGGTCTCCCGCCCGATGCCGGAGTTCTTGTAGCCGCCGAAGGCCGCGTGGGCCGGGTAGGCGTGGTAGCAGTTCGTCCAGACCCGGCCCGCCTGGATGGCGCGCCCGGCCCGGTGGGCGGTGTTGATGCTGCGGGTCCACACACCCGCGCCGAGCCCGTACTGGGTGTCGTTGGCGAGCGCGACGGCCTGGTCGAAGCCGTCGAAGCGGGTGACCGAGACGACCGGTCCGAAGATCTCCTCCTGGAAGACCCGCATCGAGTTGTCGCCCTCGAAGACCGTCGGCGTGACGTAGTACCCGCCGGCGAGCGCGCCGCCGAGGTCGGCCCGCTCGCCGCCCACCAGGATCCTGGCGCCCTCGTCCTGGCCGATCTCGAAGTAGGAGAGGATCTTCTTCAGCTGCTCGACGCTGACCTGGGCGCCGACCTGGGTCTCGGTGTCCAGCGGGTTGCCCTGGCGCATCGCCCGCACCCGCGCCAGGCCGTCGCCGAGCAGCCGCTCGTAGACCGGGGTCTCGAGCAGGGCGCGGCTGGGGCAGGTGCAGACCTCGCCCTGGTTGAGGGCGAACATCGCGAAGCCCTCGACGGCCTTGTCGTAGAAGGCGTCGTCGTCGGCGGCGACGTCCGCGAAGAACACGTTGGGGCTCTTGCCGCCGAGTTCCAGCGTGGCCGGGATCAGGTTCTCGGCGGCCGAACGGGCGATCAGCCGGCCGGTGCCGGTCTCGCCGGTGAAGGCGATCTTGCGGATCCGGGGGCTGGCGGCCAGCGGGGCGCCGGCCTCCTCACCGAAGCCGGTGACGATGTTGACCACGCCGGGCGGCACCAGGTCGGCGGTCAGCTCGGCGAGCAGCAGCACCGAGGCCGGGGTCTGCTCGGCGGGCTTGAGCACCACCGCGTTGCCGGCGGCGAGCGCCGGGGCGAGCTTCCAGACCGCCATCAGGATCGGGAAGTTCCACGGGATGATCTGGCCGACCACGCCCAACGGCTCGTGGAAGTGGTACGCCACGGTGTCCTCGTCCAGCTGGGAGAGGCTGCCCTCCTGGGCCCGCAGCGCACCGGCGAAGTAGCGCAGGTGGTCGACCGCGAGCGGGAGGTCGGCGGCCAGCGTCTCGCGCACCGGCTTGCCGTTCTCCCAGCTCTCCGCGACGGCCAGCTGCTCCAGGTTGGTCTCCATCCGGTCCGCGATCCGCAGCAGGACCTGCGCGCGCTCGGCGGCGGAGGTGCGGCCCCAGGCCGGGGCCGCGGCGTGGGCCGCGTCCAGCGCGGCCTCGATGTCCTCGGCGGTGCCCCGGGCGACCTCGGTGAACACCTCGCCGGTGACCGGGGTCGGGTTGCCGAAGTACTCGCCGCGCACCGGAGGCGTCCATTCGCCGCCGATCCAGTGCTCGTACCGGGAGCGGTAGGCGACGATGCTGCCGGGCGTGCCGGGGGGCTGGTAGACCGTCATGTTCGCTGTCTCCTCGCTGCGTCGGGCGCCGCCGGGCACGGCTCTGGCCACGGGCGGCACGCCGGACCGCCCGTTCGGGGGCGGTCCGGCGGGAGGGGTCGGACACGCAATCGGACCGGCGCCCCGCCGGGGCGCCCGCCGCCGAGCACGATAACCGCCGGGCGCCCGGCGCGGCTACGGTCCGTACGCGTGTCCGGTACGGAGGGTGTGTCTTCCGGTCGTTCGCGGGGGCCTGGGCCGCCGGACGTCCCGGACCGGATCTCCGCGGGACCCCTGGCGTGATCCCGATCTCCGCGGGAGCCCGGGGCCCGATCCCGATCTCCGCGGGCGTCCCGAAACGGATCACTGCGGGGGCGCGCGTTTCGGACGCACCCCCGCGACCCGCAGCCGCGCGCCGTCGCGCGTCGGTGGGGCTGTCCCCGGCGTGCCTCCGTAAGCCGCCGTGCGTCGGCCGGACCGTCCCCGCGGCGTGCCGCCGTGCGCCGCCGTACGGCCGGGGCGGCGCTCTCGGGTCGCGCCACCGCACGCCCGTCGGGCGGTCCGGGGCGCACGCCGGTCAGACCGCGTGGTACCGGCCGGTGCGGGCCTCCCAGCTGAGGTAGCCGGCCAGCCAGGTGAGCAGCCCGTCCGCATACCGCTGGGCGATCGTGCGTTCGATCCGGGAGAGGCCCAACTCGCGGTGGACGTCGGGCAGCCGGGCGTGCAGTTCGGCGCAGCGGTCGACCATCAGCTGGGCCTCGGCGATGACCGCCGCGCAGGCCTCCTCGGCCGAGCAGCGCCGTTCCCGCTGGACGATCATGACCAGGTTGTTCACGTCCCCGCGCGGCGCCTCCAGCGGGTAGGAGTGCACGTCGTTGCTGAGCGACGGTATGTCGGCGGCCAGCTGGCGGAGCTGACGCAGCACGGGGTGGTGCAGGACGGCGGCCGGGACCTCGAACTGGCCCAGGCGTTCGACCATGTCGAAGATGGTCTCCATCGCCGCGGTGCCCCGGCGGAGCTCCAGGTAGCCGGCGCGGTCCGGCGGCCGGGTGGAGATCCGGCCGGCCGCCTCGGCCGGGTGGCTGGCCAGGTAGTACTCCCAGTTGTAGGCGGCGCGGGCCTGCCAGCGGGCCGGCATGCCCCGCATGCTGCGGTTCCACAGATCGGCGAAGGCGGTCTCGACCGCGGAGCCCTGGTCGGCGCGGGCGCCGTGCAGGACGGCGATCAGCCGTTCGCAGATCGGGGCCACCTCGGCGGGACGGCGGCCGAGCGGGCCGTCGAACTGGTCGTCGAAGAGGAAGTAGAAGCCCATCAGGTCGGCGGCCAGGGCGAGTTCGTCCGGGCCGGCGTCCGGATAGCCGAGTGCGGCGAGGTCCACCACCTCCCAGTGCGCGTAGCCGGGATGGTCGGCGTCGGGCAGCAGCGGGTGGCGGATCAGCCAGTCCCTGTGCAGTGCGGTGGCGTGGATGCCGTGCGGACTGCGGCGGTGCGGGAACGGAATCTGAAGTGAGGTGTCGTCAGACATCGGACTCCCGGTGCAGCGAAGGGTGGGGGCGCTTGTTGTTGGAGCGGTGATGGTGGGGGGAGTTGGCGCGACGGGGCGCGGACGGTGAGGGTGGGCTTCGCAAGATCATCCGCGCCTCGAAGGCCGTAGGGTATCTGATGCAATGATGGGATGTTAGGGATGTAGGGCAATTGCCCTTGACAGGG
>NZ_JBIVVI010000406.1:0-6929 GCF_044757675.1 Kitasatospora sp. NPDC091257 | reverse complement strand
GGTGCCGTTCACCCGGGTCTCCGTGGTCCGGGGCACCGGCCGGGCGGCCGGCGACGTCGTCCTGGCCCGGACGGCCCTGGGACCGCTGCGCTTCGACGACCCGATGGAGCTCACCGAGCCGGTCGCCCCCGGCCCCGGGCGGGACGGGCGGTGCCTGCTGGTCAAACGCGGCCGGCCGGTGCGGGGCTGGGCCGAGCTGCGGGTCCGGGCGGTGGGCGGCGGCAGTGCGGCGGTCTGGACGGAGGAGCTGACGGTCGCCGGCGTGCCGCGCCTGCTCGATCCCGTCCTCGCCCGGACGGGGCGCCTGGTCTTCGGCCGGGTGCTGGACCACCTGCTCGGGGCGTAGGCGGCCGGGCGGGAACGGGCACCCGCCGGGTCGCCGTACGGTTCGCCGGCTCGTCGGGTGCCTCTGCCTCCCGGCCCGTCGGCACCCGTTCCGCCCCGTCGATCGCTGCCGTGTCGTCGGACCCGGCCCCGACGGACCCGCCGAGCCCTCAGGGCCCGGCGGCCGTCAGGGCCGCGGCGGTGTCAGCGGTGTCAGCGGTGTCAGCGGGTGATGATGTCGAGGCCGGCGCGCACCCCGACGGTCGGGGAGATGTCGCCAGCGAGGTAGAGGGTGCGACCGTCGGGGCCGAGGCTCAGGGTGGAGGTCAGTCCCACACTCGGCGGGTAAACCGCCTCGGCGGGGACGAGGGCGCCGGCCTCGGTGTCGTAGGAGAGGATCACGCTGGAGTAGTACGGGCCGGGCGGGAACGGTGTGCCCGGGCCCATGATGCCGGAGTTCTGGCTGACCACGTACAGGCGGCGCCCGTCCGGGCTGATCACGGGGGCCCGCAGGGATCCGTGCCCCGGCGCGAAGTGGAAGCCCGAGGTGACGGTGTCCGTCGCGGTGTCGACGATGTAGTCGGAATCGGAGCCGCCGATGCCGTACAGCGTGCTGCCGTCGGGGCCGAGGACCGCGCTGCCGCCGGCCCCGTGGCCCTCGGTGAAGGTTCGGACGGTGGTGAGCGAGGTGGGGGTGGTGGCCAGGTGGACCAGACCGGCCGCGGTGGTGACGTAGGCGTCCTGGCCGTTGGGGCGCAGGACGATCGAGCCGACACCGAAGTCGGCGAGGTCGAGCGAGGCGGTGAACGCCCGGGCGGCGGTGGAGTAGGCGAGGACGCGGCCCGGCCGGGCGCCGTAGCGCTGCTGCGGCCCGCGCTGGGCGAGGTAGACGCCGGCGCCGTCGGGGGCGACCACGAGGGAGCCGACCGTGCCGGGCACGTACCCGTCGGGGCGCGGCTGGTCCGGGATCGGGACGTCGGCGACGACGGTGTCGTCGGCGGTGTCGACGGTGACCAGGCGGGAGGTTCCGACGGCCGCGTACAGCCGGGTGCCGTCCGGGCTGACGGCCAGCGAGCCGACGTAGGTCCACGGGGCCGTGGACAGGGTGAGTCGGGTGGTGATCGCGCCGGTCGCGGTGTCGACGACCTTGAGGACCGTCGTGCGGCCGCTGTCGTCGTCGATGACCCCGACATAGGCCTTGGCACCGTCGGGGGTGACGGCGGCGACCGGGGCCGACCACCCCACGGTGACGGTGCGGGCGGTCCCGGCGGTCACGGCGCTCCCCGCGGCCCCGGCGGTCACCGGCTGCGCCGCGGTGGCGGCCCCGGGCACGAGCGCCAGCAGCAGCCCCGCGCTGGCCGCCGCGCCCAGCCAACGGGCCCTTCTCATGAGCGATTTCACGCGTTCCTCCCCTTGTGCGCACGATGCGTTCGCATCGGCGGCCGCCAGCGTACGAGGTGGCCGGAGCGCGCCGGGGCGGCCTCGGGGGAGCTGGGCGACAAACGCCGACCCGCGGTAGACGCCGCGTCGAACGTTCCTACGGCACATGACAGGGCGCAGCACGCGCGGGCCCTACGCCGGGACCGGCGCGGTTCGCGACTGCGCCGCGGGCGCCCGGCGCCGCCCTCTCCCCCGCTCGGCGTCGGCGGTGCGAGACTCCCTGTCCGGAACGGTCGGCTCGTCGGCGGGGCGGCCGTTCCGTCCGGCCCCTTGCGGGGTCGAAGCGGCCTGCCCCGCCGACGGTGTCACGGACGGGTGATCAGACGGCCTGGAGGTAGAAGAGGTCCGGCGTGCTGTCCTGGACCACCTGGCGGATCTCGTCGCTGTGGTCCGAGGCGGCGACCCACTTGCCGGAGTGCTGGGCCTGCAGCGCGAACAGGTTGGTGCCCGCCACCTTCGCCACCCGGAACGACTGGTTCGCGGGGATGTCGTCGCCGCAGCCGACCGTGAGGATCCAGGTGCCGCTCTCCGTCCCCCATCGGTCGACCGCCATGCACCAGCCGCGCCAGGCGTCCTGGAAGTACACCAGATCGCTGCCGTCGGAGGTGTGCTTGCGACAGACGCGCCACTTCTGGTTCGACTCGTTGCCCCAGAAGTACTGGATGATCGAGCCGTGGTTCCCGGGGGAGAGCGCGACGGTCAGCGGCCGGCTGTTGCCGGCGGTGTTGATGCGGTAGAGCCCGGGATCGCAGGAGTAGCTGCTCGCCGGATCGCCGGCGAGGGCGCCCGCCGACGCGGGGGCGGCCAGGGCCACGGGGGCGGCGGTGAACAGCAGGGCGCCAGCGGCGGCCACCGTGCCGAGGACGTTCAGCGGGCGGCGGGCGCGGGAGCGCTGACGGTGCGGGTGGGGCATCGTGGACTCGCTTTCGCAGTGGGCGGGCCGGGCGGGTTCGGTGGTTCTGGTCATCAGCAGACGAGCCGCGCGCGGGCGGCCGCGCGCAGGGAACCGGCGGTCTCCGGGTGGGCACAGGAGACGGTGCCCAGCTCCGGGACGTCGAAGGTGGTGAAGGAGCCCGGGCCGTTCGGGCTGGTGTTGATCCAGTAGCCGGTACTGCCGGCGCGGGCACAGACGTAGCGCACCCACTGACCGGTGACCTTCCGGGTGCCGCGGTAGAGGCCGTAGTAGCCGGGGCTGTTGAAGTTCACGGTCTCGCTGACGGTGGTGGTGCGGGTGGTCGACTGGGAGTCGGACACCGAGAATCCGACCTTGACGCTCACCTTGGCGAAGATCGCCTTGAATTCGGTGCCGATCTCGGCGCTGGAGTTGACCGTGGTGCTCACCGAGGTGACCTCGCTGAGGGTCTTGGTGTAGCTGCCCGTGGTGCCCGGGACGATCGCGACCGCGAGGAAGTCGGTGATGGTCGGCTCGACCCGGGCCGAGACGACGTCGTCCCAGTAGACGTCACGGGCCGGGTCGCAGGTGGTGGTCGGCGGTACGGGATCGGCGTGCGCGGGCGCGGCGCCGAGGCCGAGTCCGGTCACCGCGACGAGCGCGGCGACCCCCGAGGTGACGACGGTGCGCCTGGTGCGCCTGGTGCGCGAACTCATGAGCATGCTCCTCCGGTGGAAGGGGTGCGCTGCGAGACGCCATGTGCATGACGTGAACCTCGTGAAGGAAATCTTCACGGTCGCGGCGGGGCCGCCTCCATCCCAGATTTCTGGGGGCGCGCGGCGGGGCGCACTCGACCGGGGCGCGGATCAGAAGCGTCCCTCGCCGAGCATGATCCGCGCGGTCAGCTCCTGGCGGCTGCCCACGCCGGTCTTGGTGAAGACCGACTTCAGGTGGTCCTGCACCGTGTACGGCGTCATCGCGAGCAGCCGGGACACGTCCCTGGTGTCACCGCCGCGCACCAGCAGCAACGCCACCTCCTGCTCGCGGGCGGTCAGCCCGAACGCGGCCAGGTGGAGCGGCATCACCTCGGCCGGCGAGGCGAGCGAGGCCACCACCGTCACCGCGTCCTCCGCCTCGCCACCGCGCAGGGCGGCCCCGTGCAGCAGGTACCACCGCTCGTCCCTGGTCCGCACCCGCACCGGGAGCTGCGGTACGACCAGCCCGTGCGCCGTCCGGCGGGCATGCTCGGCGGCCATCGCCACGCTGGTCGGGACGGTGAGCGAGGACGGCGTCGGGTCGGCCAGCCGGGCGAGCAGTTCCTCGGCCGGCCCGGACAGGGCCTGCAGCCGGTTGCGCCGGTCGAGCACCAGCACCGCAGGACCGGGATCCGGCCCGGCCGGAACGCCAACCGCCGCCCCGGCCGGCACGTGGCACGCCCTCAGCGCATGGCCCAGGTGCCGGGCGGCGACGTCGGCGAGCTCACGGTGTCGCTCCAGGTAGGGGCCGCGGTCCGGGGCCCGCAGGAACGCCGCGCACCCCCACATGCCGCCCGCCGCGTCGAACACCGCCCGCAGCTCGTCCCCGAACCCGGCCGGCGCCACCTGCTCCCGGAACCGTACGCTCTCCTCGATCCGCCCCCGGGTCGCCCGGCTCAGCGTCTCGGCGTGCACCCCGCTGCGCCGGATCTTGGGAAAGGTCGCGACGTCGTCCGCCCACACCTCAAGGCGCACGGCGTGCTCGAACTCGTCGAGGGTGAGGTCCTCGCTCTGCACCGAGTTCACCAGCCCGGTGGCGGGGTCCGCGGTGTGCCAGCACACCGCGTCGAACTCCAGCACCGGGCGCAGCAGTTCATCCGCCCGCCGGAAGACCTCCGAAGCCGTCAGCCCCGCCCCCGCGAGCTCCCGCATCCCCTCGATCGCCGACCGTGCCGCCACCCCACGAGCCCTGCATCGCCCCATGCCGGGAAACTAGCATGCCGTTCGCACTCGTACCCACGCGTCCGGGCACGCCCGCCTCCCGCGCACGGAGGTCCGGATCCGCACAGGATGGCGTATCGTCAGAAATGCTCACAGATCATCTGCTTCGCTCTCCGCGCCGCACTCGGGCGGAGGTCCGGCGCCAGTCCAGGTACTGCTGGCGGACGTATGCGCGCGCGTCGTCGCCGTCGGCGGTGACGCCGTCGTGCTCGGTCAGGTTCCCGGCCGCGATCCGTGCCCCCACCGCCTGCCCCGTGTCCTCGTCACCGTCCGCCAGCGCCAGGCGGTCGGCCCGGGCGGCGGTGCGCAGCAGGTACTCGCGCCGCTTGCGGGGCGGGCTCTTGGCGGTGCTCCGGCGGGCGGCCAGGTCCTTCTCCTCCTCCTCGACGCCCGGGGCGTCCGCGTAGGCCTGGGCCGCCGTGGGCACCGTCCCGGCCGGCACGGTGCGCACCGGCCGGGACGGCAGCGGCGGCAGCCCGCGGACGTGGAGCACCTCGTTCGCGAACTCCGGCCGGTCGACGGGGAGTCCGCGCCGACCGAACAGGGCGAACAGTTCGGCGAGGGCGCGCGGTTCGGTGCCGCGCGGCAGGTCGTCCTCGGTGACGTCGATCCGGCCGAGCCGCGGGCCCCAGAACCGGCCCGGCGGGTCCGCGAGGCGCAGCCGGAGGGTGACGTGGTGGCCGCTGGTCTCGACCTCCTCCCCGAACTCCATGGCCAGGCCGCGGATCTCCGACCAGGCGTAGCGGCGCGGAACCAGCAGCCGGACCAGGGTGAGGCCCTGCTCGTCCTCCCGCAGCCAGCAGGTGTGCGGCACCGCGACGGCCACCGCGACGGCGATCAGCGCCCCGATCAGGGTCGCCTCGCCCGGGCCGGTGGCACCGGATCCGACCAGCGCGAGCATCGCCACCACGGCCAGCGCGAGGCCGATCCCGATGTTGCCTCCCCACTGCCGCATGAACGCCAGCCGTACCGTCCGCATCCCGCCCCCTGGTGTCCCCCGGTGTGTGGCTCCAGGCTCCCGGGAGCCGCCGGGCCCGGGCAAGCGTCGGCGGAGAGCTGTGACGGCCCCGTGACGAAGCCTCGGCGCCGCGCTTCGACGGCGGGCTACCGCCCGCGCAGCCGCCGGACGAGGTTACGGGCGGCCCCCGGCCAGCTTGGGTGGTCGAAGGCGAAGCCGGCGTCGAGCAGGCGGGTCGGGACGACGCGCCTGCTCTTCAGCAGCAGCTCGGTGTCGGAGCGCAGCGCGAAGGCGCCCAGCTCGGCCATCCAGCGGGTGGCGGGCAGGGCCAGCGGCATGCCCCAGGCGGCCCGCAGCTCGCGCATGAACTCGCGCTGGGGCAGCGGGTTCGGGGCCGCGAGGTTGACCGGGCCGGTGAGGTCCTCACGGGCGATCAGGAACTCGACGGCGCGGGCGAAGTCCCGCTCGTGGATCCAGGAGACGTACTGGGCGCCGCCCGCGACGGGGCCGCCGGCGCCGAGCCGGGCCAGCCAGGAGAGCGCGTCGAGGGAGCCGCCGCGTTCGGGGCCGAGGACGGCGGCGGTGCGCAGCGCGACCCGGCGGGTGTGCGGGGTGTCGGCCTCCGCCTGGGTGCGCTCCCAGGCCCGGGCGACGTCGATGCTGTGCCGCCAGGCGGGCGGGGCGTCGGGCTCGCTGCCGCCGATCAGGCCGTCCCGCTCGTCGTTGGGGGCGTCGTGGCGGTGGGCGTAGACGGTGGCGGTGCTCATCTGGAGCCAGGACGCGGGCGGGCGGCGGGCGGCCGCGACGGCCTCGCCGACGACCCGGGTCGACCGCACCCGGGAGTCCATCATCTCCTGCCGGTTCGCCTCCGTGTAGCGGCAGTTGATGCTGCTCCCGGCGAGGTTGAGCACAACGTCGGCGCCGTCGATCTCCGCCGCCCAGGCGCCGAGGGTCCGCCCGTCCCAGCCGACCTGCCGGGGCCCGGCGGGCCTGCGGCTCAGTACGACGACCTCGTGTCCGGCGGCGGTCAGGCTCCGGTCGAGCAGCGCCCCGAGCGCACCCGATCCGCCGGGAATGACGACCTTCATGGGCTCCCCCTCGTGCCTCGGTTCCTCGGAACCAGCCTAGCCCACCCTTCTGAACGCGTTCAATTCTACTGTTCGATCCGTTGCCGCTCGATCCGTCCTCGGACCCGCCGTCCGACCCGCCGGCCCGGGCGACTGAAACCGTGCTGAAACCGCGTTGAAGGCGGACCCCGGCAAGCTCCTGGCCATCGGAGAGCCCGCCACGAGGCGGCAGAGCGCTGAAGGAGCACCCGGTATGACCACCACCCCCGTCC
>NZ_JBIVVI010000405.1:0-6929 GCF_044757675.1 Kitasatospora sp. NPDC091257 | reverse complement strand
GTGTGGCCGGCGGCCTCGGTGAGGGCCAGGACGAGGCGGGCCAGGGGGTGGCCGCGGTCGAGGCTCTTGGGATGGCCGGTGGCATCCTGGGCGAGGTGTCGCCGATCGACGACGGAGCCTGCGGTCGGCAAGGACTGCAGAGTGGTGACGGCCTGGCGCAGCAGCAGCTCGCCGTCAGGGCGGAGGCTCAGGCGGGCGATCCAGCCCTTGTACCGCAGGACCTCGACCGCGGCCTGCGGTGACGGTCTGACAGGGCACGAGCGGGGCAGAGCGCCGAGGAGGTCGTTCGCCAGCGCCGTGATCTGCTGGCGGCGCTGCGCTGTGCGTTGGCGTTCGAGGGAGGGTTCGCCGACTCGGCGTTCGAGGGCGTGCGCGGCGACGGCGGCGGGGGTCAGCAGGGGGCCGCGTGTGCGGAGAAGGCCGGTGAGGCGGGGGAGGTCGACACGGATGCGGCGGCCGGCCAGCAGGGGCCGGTTGCTGAGGAGGGTCCCGGCGGCGGCGAGCAGCTCGGGCGAGTCGGGCAGTGTTATTGCCAGTGAGCCGCGGGTGAGGTCGTCGGCGGTGGCGTCGGCGCGAAGGGCGACCCGTTCCCACAGCCACGTCAGCTGCGGGCAGGTCAGGGGCGCGAGTGTCGCCCCCTGGCAGGCACCTGGGCACAGCGGGCACGTGGTCACGGCTGCTCCTCCGTCGTGGAGAGGAGGAGTTCGAGTTCACGGTCGAGGATGTCGACGCGGGTGGCGATGACGGTCTTGTCGGAGCCCTGGGTGAGTTCGAAGGCGCTGATACCGTCCCAGGCGGCGGGAGCTCCGTCCCACTGGTGGCTGGTGCACACGGTGTCGAGGTCGAGGTGGGCGATGAAGCGGGCGAGGGCGTCGCGCCCTTTCTCGTCGACCTCGGCGGGGATCTCGTCGAGCGCGACCAGACGCAGGGCCTGTGGGCCGAGCCTGTCGTACTCGGCGGCCAGTGCGGCGAGCAGGGGGGCCATGACCACCAGGCGGTTCTCTCCGCCGGAGACACCGCAGTCGCGGCTGCCCAGGGCGGTTTCGGCCCGGGCCTTGCCGGTGACGACGTGGCGGATGGCGATCCAGCTGCTGACGTCGAGGATCCGCGCGAGTTCGTCGGCGGTGGCGGTTGCGGCGGCCTTGGCCTGGGTAGCGGCGGTGCGCAGCTGGTGGTGGAGTTCGTCGCGGAGCTGCTGCTCCTGCTCGGGGGTCCGGGTGACGGCGGAGTTCTTGCAGGCCAGGCGCCAGAGCGTGGCCAGGCCCGGGTCCAGGTCGGGCCGCAGGGCGTAGTCCAGCCGCACGCCGACGCCGGAGGAGGCGGCGGCGAGCGGGAGAAGGGCGTTGGTGCGACCGAACCAGTTGACGACGGCGGACCAGGCGGTTCCCAGCGCCTGGGGGAGCTGGCCGAGGACGAGGCCGTCGAGGGCGTCGCCTTCGGCCCGCTTGAGCGATTCCTCGGCTGTCGCGCGGTCCTTCGCAGCGAGGGCGGCTGCTACGGGCAGGGGGTGGGAGGTGTCGTCGCGCACGAGGCGTACGTCCAGGACGGCAGGGTCATCCGGTCCGTACTCGAGGTGCCAGCCGCCGGAGTCCTGGCTGATGAGGTGGGCGTGCAGGGCCTCGGCCGCGCTGGTCACCTCCCCGGGGGTGGCGGGTGCGATGGAGCGGATGGCTTCGGCCACGGCCGCGGGCAGCTCGTGGGCGGGCAGGTCGGTGGGGACGGCGATGACCTGCTCGACGCCCCAGGCAGACAGAACCGCGCGCAGCCCGCCGAGGGCCTCTTGTTGTTCTGGCAGGATGCCCTGGAGGCTGGTGCCGGTTCGGGTGTGCAGCACGACGCACGCGGCCTGCCGCTTGTGTGCGGCGGCTAGGCCGGCGGCGGCTCTACGCCGGTGGTCCTTGGCGGCGGCGCATGCGGCCTTGGCCGCGGTGAGTTGCTGCGCGATGTCCCGGGCTCGCGGGGAGGGGGCCAGCATCGCCTCGTGCACGGCGGCCAGATGGTCGCGGTCGGCGAGCATCTCGGCCAGCTGTAGTGCCTCCACGGTGTCGAGTTCGTCGGTGCGCATCCCCGCCGTGGGTCCTTCGGCGGCCAGCACGCTCACGCGCGTGGCCAGAGCGCGCACCTCCCGTAGGGCGGTCTTAAGGCGGTCGGCGCGCCCGCTGGCATCGGAGACAGTGCCGTGGAGCTGAGGGAGAGCGGCGGGAAGTCCCTGGCCGATGGTCTTGGCGCGCCAGCACGCGAGGGCAACGTCGTGGGCGCGCTCGGCGTCGGTGGCCTTGTCGTGGGTGTCCCGGGCGGCCTCGGCGCTGTCGGCGGCTCTGGCCGCGGCGCGGGCGCGGCCGGCCTCGGCGTCGCGCAGGGACTCCGTGTCGGGCAGGGCGTTGACCGCCAGGCCGAGCCGGGCCTGGAAGCTCACCAGCCGGCTCTGGGCACGGCGGTGCCGGATGGCGGTGCCGTGCAGGCGGTCTGCTTCGGTACGGGCGGCGTCGGCGGCTGCCTGGGCGTGGGCGCGGCGCGCCTCAATGCCGATGTGGCGGGCCGGGCCAACGGCGCAGGCCGGCAGGCGGCCGGTGAACGGACCGGCGCGGTAGGAGCCGTCCCGGCCGACCACCAGAGCTGCACCGTCGCCACCGCTGTCATGGCTTTCGGCGCTCGGGCACAGGGCGGTGCGGGCGAGGACCTGGGCGGCGGCGTCGGAGAGGGGGTGGCCGGGGACGGTGGAGAGGACATCGGCGAGGCTGTCAGGCTGCGGCTGGCCGACAGCGCGCACGCTCCAGGCGCCGGCGCGGTCGGCGGCACCATCGGCGGTGAGCGTGGCCGCGAGAAGGCCGGTGGCGCCGATGACGGCTTCGAGCAGGTCCCGTTGCGGTCCCGGCTGCGGTGCGCGCTCGCCCCACTCCAATACCTCGCCGAACAGGACGGCGCCCGCGTTCCCCGCGTGCCCGGGCAGCGACGCCAGCCAGCCGGGCCCGGGCAGCGGATCGAGGTGACCGCCGCTCCACAACGCGGCCCGGCTGCGAGCCCTCTCGGCAGCCGCCTCGCCGGTGAGCGCGATGTGGTGGTGGGCCGCCGAGCGCTCGACCGCGCGGGAGGCGAGGCGGGCAGCGGTGTCCTTGAAACCGGTGAGCCACTGGCGGTGGGTGGTCAGGACGGCGCCGGGTTCTGCCGCCCGGCACTTCACGGCCCACTGGGCGGCGAGGTCCCGCTGGCGACGGCCCAGCGCGGCACACAGAGCACCGTGGTGTTCCGCGACCCAGGCGTCAGCGGCCTCCAGGAAAGCGGCGGCTTGGACGAGGGCGTGCGCGGCAGCCTCCTTGGCCTGCCGACGGTCGGTGTCGGCCGCGGCCCTGGCGGCGTCGGCAATCCTGCGTGCCTGCTCGGCAGCCTGCTCGGCGTCCTGACACGGTTGGTGGGCGTCGATGGCGGCGCGTGCGAGATTGGCGCGTGCGACGGCCTCGGTCCGGCGTTCGGCGACGGCCGCGACGAGGGCATCGGCCCGGTCGCGGCGGGCCTCCACGGCCAGGTGCTCGGACCGGGGGAAAACGATGGTGCTCGCGCGCAGCGCCTCACGGGGCCGTCGCCCGACCGTGACGGGACGGGCGATGCCGTTGAGGGCCAGCTGGTCAGCGGGGTCAAGACCGGCCAGGCGGCTGTCGAAGTCGTCCGCGAGATGCTGGGCGGCCTCGGCCCTGGCCCGGCGCAGGACACCGTCGGCCGCAAGCGCCGAACGCAGCGCCGCTTCGGCCCGGTCCACCCCCTCCTGCGCGCGGTCGCGCCGGTCCTGGGCCTGGGTGATCTGCGTGCCGTCCAGGGCCTCGTCGGCCTCCAGCACCTCCACGTTGGCCTGCAGACGCACACAGGTCGCCTCAGCCCGGGCGAGGCGCTCCTCCGCTTCCCCGGTCGCCTGGTCAGCCTGTGCCACCTGCTCCTGGGCTTGGTCGTGCTCAACGTGGCGGGCTGCGACTGCCTCCGTTCGCCTGGTCAGCACAGCGGCGGCATCGGCGGCGCGCTGGGCGACGTGCCCGGCCCAGGCGAGCGCGAGACGGGACGTGAGATCGGCGATGCCCGTGACGTTCACCAGATGATCCCGGGTGGCCGCAGCGGCGGCCATGGCGTCGCTGGTGGAAGACAGCACCACATAGTTGACCTTGGGCAGAGCCGAGCGCAGCAGCTCCTCCGCTTCACGAGGCTGGAGCTTGTGCAGGCTGTGGGGATCGCGGATGCGGCGGATACTGCGGCACACCTCGACCAGCCGGGCCTGGTCGGTGCCCAGCAACTCGGCCGCGAGGCTCTGGCGGTAGGCAGCCGCGTCCTCGAACACGGCGCCGTCGGCGTCCCGCACCCGCTGCTCGAAGTCCTCGCCGCTCAGTGCCTCACCGAACGCCCCCTGCAGTTCGATGAGGTCCAGAACGGGGCCTGGCAGGCGGAACGCGGTCAGCGTCACCGGTTTCTGGGCGCCCTTGGAGTAGTCCAGGCGCACGCCGAAGGACATGCTGTCGCCAGTTGTACCGGGGGAGTGGGGGAGAGCGGCGGTCAGCCACAGGTAGCCGGCGCGCTTGCTGCCGCGCGCCCCTTCCTCCATGAGCCCGGCCAGCGTGGTCGAACGGTTCTTGCCCACATGCAGTGCCCGTTCGTCGAGGATGAGGAGGAAGGGCACGGTGGACTCCAGGAGCGTGGTCTTGCCGCAGCCGTTGCGGCCGCGCCACAGGATCCGCCCGCACTCGGTACCGAAGACCTCCAGAGCGTAGTTGTGGACGTTGCACACGCCGATCCCCACGAGCGTGCGTCGGCGCTCGTGCCGCCCGGCGGACCGGTCGATCAAAGGCAGGCCAGGACAGGAAACAGACATGAGGTGGTGTCACCTTTCCTAAGCGGGAGGCTGGTTCTGCCCATGGAAGGGCAAGGCATCGACGGGCGTGAGGGGACGGTCCCAGCGCGCACTGACCGGCGACATCCACCACATGGCAGATCCACCGGAACGCACACGTAGCAGGCCCAACCCCTCCCACAGCGCGCGGACCTCGGCCAGCAGACGGGCCGGCCTGGACCGCAGCTCCTGGCTCCACCCGATGTGGACCAGGGCCAGGCGCCGCAGCTCCCCAAGAACATCGCCCTCGCACCGGCCTCTCCACCCGGGCCAGGGCGCGTGCGGCTGCGCCTCGGAGGCCAGAACGAAGTCGCGCACCAGCAAAGCGGCGTGATGGGCCGTCCCCGGGAGAGGGAAGCGGAGCGCCGGCCCCGTCCCGGGAAGCCCCTCTCCGGCCTCGGCGACCAGAGCCACACCCTCGCTGCGCACCTCCAGAACCAGCCCGAGTACCTCCGCAGTCTCGGCGACCCGTGTGTGCAGACATTCGCGCAGCCACTGGGCCTCGACGGCGTCCAGGTCGCCCCACAGCACAGCGGTGTCGTCGACCAGACGACGCAGGACGCGAGTTGCGGCATCCACCGGCCGGTCACAGGCGCCGACCCAGGCTTCAGGGTCGGCGACCGGGTCTTCCCCCCACCGGCCCCAGGCGTCCAGAGGCGGGACGTTCGCCATGACCAACAGCAGCCGCGCGTGGTCCACCCGCAGCCATACCGCGTCCGCCTCCTCACCAGTGAGGTTCTCCAGCCAGTTATGTCTCCCGGAGACGATCCCGCGCCTGCGCAGCTCCCCCAGGGCCTCGCGCAGATGCCTGACCTCGGTAGCCGAGCCGGTCACCGGCTCATCCGCCTGCCCGGCCGCCTGACGGCACGCCGCCACCACATCGCTGGCCCTGATCCACGGGGGCAGCGTGTACAGGGCTGCCACCGCCAGCCAGAACCAGGAGGCCACCGGTGCCTCCATCAACGGGGCCAGCCACTCACGCACCGGCGGCGACTTCTTCAGCCGCACCGCGCCACCCTCCACCGCCACCGGCCACCGTAGCGTCCCCTGGAAGAACGCCCGCACCGCCGCCAGATGCCTCAACACGAGCGCAGCCTGCGCCCCCTCCAGCCACGGCCGCCCCAGCAGCAGGCGGATCGCCTCACCCTCGCCCGCACCCGCGAGCCACCGGGCGTTCACCGGACCACCACCACAGCCGCAGGCACGTCCCCGAGCACGCCGCCACGAGCCCCGGGAGGAGCACACACGCTGCGCCCCGCCAGATGGAAGACCGGCAGCCAGCCCTCCACCCGCGCCGACCACGACACCGCCTCGATCCGCCCTGCGCCGCCCGCTGCGGGAAACAGGCAGCACCACAACGGCCCGCTGCGCCCACGCCGGAGCCCGCTGTCATCCGGATGCGATCCGCACGCGGCCAGGAGGGCGTTCAGCGCCAGGCGAGCCGCAGCGTCCGACCAGGGGCTCGGGGTCGTGAGCACCTCGCCAATCCTCCGGGCGAGCTCCTGCGCGCGCTGCCGGTGGAGGCGTTCGACCTCCACTCTGGACGGCTCGCGGTCGCGGGCCCGGGCGATCACCCCGCCACCGCGTCCGCGCCCGCCTCCTCGCAGGAGACTGGACGGCAGCGCAGCCTTGGCGCAGGCCTCCCAGGACACCCACGCGCCCTGCTCGCCGCTGGCGGCGGTGACACCGGTCAGCTTGCGCCACCCGTGGTCGCCCAGTACCGCTGCGGTCAGCACGCCTGCCTGTTCCCGGTCCCGGCAGGCTCTGGCCAGCAGTAGCGCCCTAAGGCCTGTCTGATAATTGATCTTGTGGCAGGTCGAGGCGAGTTGACGGACGTGGTGTGGGAGCGGATAGAGCCCCTGCTGCCGCAGGTGGACGGGCGTGGCCGTCCGTGGCGTGATCACCGGCAGGTGGTCAACGGAGTGCTGTGGCGACTGCGGACCGGGGCTCCGTGGCGCGATCTCCCGGAGCGGTACGGGCCGTGGCAGACCGTCTACGAGCGGTTCGCCCGCTGGGAGGCGGACGGCACCTGGGCGAAGCTGCTGGAGCACGTCCAGGTCCG
>NZ_JBIVVI010000404.1:0-6932 GCF_044757675.1 Kitasatospora sp. NPDC091257 | reverse complement strand
CCCCACCGCCCCGGCCTCATCCTCCGCAAACCCGGCCACCACCCCGCCGGGAACGGACGCCTCCGCCGTCGCAACCACCGCCTCCGCCGCCACCACCCCGCCGGGAACGGACGCCTCCGCCGTCGCAACCACCGCCTCCGCCGCCACCCCGCCGGGAACGGACGCCTCCGCCGTCGCAACCACCCCGCAGGCCCCTCCACCGCCGGCATCCGCCGCCCCGCTGACACAAACCACCCACCCCGCGGGCGTCGGCCTGATCACCGCCGCAATCGCCGCAGCCCTCGCCGCCGCCATTGCCGCAGCCGCCGTCCTCCACCGGCGATCCAAGCGCCGTGGAGCATCCGAGGCCTCATCCTGACCGTCCGCGATACGCGGCCAAACCCGGCCCGACGAATGCGGGTGTTGTCGGAGCGCGCCGATTGCCCACGCAGCATCGACAGAATCAATGCCCATCGGGCGTGGAATCGCGCGTTCCCACAGGACCCGGTGCCCATCGAAGCGCGGGCCCTACAGGTCCGCAACGCCGAACCGCACAAGTGCGAGAACTGGCCTTCTGGCCGCTCGACCAGCTCCCGACCGACACCGTGCCCTACACGGTCCACGCGCTCGGCGAGATCACCCGTGGCAGCGCCCCGTCCACCGTCGGCTGGCCGACGTGAGCGCCCCCACCATCCCCCACGACGTGGACCGGCTGCTGCGCGAGACGGCAGGGTTCTACGAGCTGCTGGGCGTGCGCTCCCACGACCGCGCCGGGCATCCGAGCGTCTGGGAGGTCGTCGACGGTAGCGGGCACCGCCTGTTCGCCAAGCGCCACAAGAACGTGCTCATGCACGAGCGGGAAACGGCCGCCTGCCGGCTGCTCGCACCGGCGCTCGGCGACGGCCGGACGCCGTCGTTGCTGGCCGCCGACGCCGCCGCGCTGCTCAGCGTGACCTCCGCCCTGCCCGGTACCCCGGTCATCAGCACCGCTCTCACCGCCGCCGAGGAGCGGGAGGTGTACCGGCAGGCCGGGCAGCTCCTGGCCGCGGTCCACGCGCAGCCGACGAGCGGGGTCCCCGTCGGCGAGTACCTGCCCTGGGCCCAGGAACGCGCTCGGGCAATCGCTCGCGCCCGCGACGCCCGTCTGTCGGACGAGGACATCGAGGTCCTAGCCGAGGGCACCCGCGCCGAGCCCCCGCCCACCGCGCTCGCCTACTGCCACGGCGACTTCGGCCCGCGGAACTGGCTCGTGCGCCGCGACGGCGACCGGCTGGCGCTCGCCGGTCGAGGCTGGCCAGCAGATCATCCAGGTCGGAGGTGGTGAACCTCCACTGGAACGGCTGTGCCGTGGGTTCGCAGCGGCCAAAGACACGGGCGCGATGGACGTCGTAGGCGGCCAGGTAGGCCAGGGCGCCGCCGCGGTTGTAGTCGTGGTTGACGCGCATCGCCCGGGCCTGCCCGGGTGCCAGGGTCGGGCGGCAGCGGCAGCGCGCCTGGATGGAAGTCTTCTCGTCCGCGGAGAGCACGTACTCGTCCTGGCCCAGCGGGGCGCCGTCGAAGGTTCGGGCGTACAGATCCAGCACGCGTGCGGCCTTGGGCCGGAAGGCGGGGTCGCGTACGGAGATCCAGGACCGGTACTGCCAGGGCTTGAGCGTGTCCCGCTTGAGCCAGCGCCGCACGGTGGAAGTGGAGATCGACCCGGCGATGGACCGGGCAACCACCTCCCGGGCCAGCTCCGGGCACAACCAGCGTGCCAGCGGCGCGCCGGTCCTGGCGGTTAACTGGCAAGCCAGCGCCTTGACCTCGGCAACTTGCAGCGCGGTGAATGAGACCGGCCGGCCGGACCGCTTACGGTCGGCCAGGGCCGGCAGGCCGCCAGCCGCGAACCGGCCCCGCCAGGTACGCACCGTGTCCACGTGTAGCCGCGTCTGCGCGGCGATCCGGGCGTTGGAGCGCCCCCGGGCGGCCAGCAGAACGACGGTTGCTCGCTGCCGGGTCTGATGCGGGGTCTTGTGGCCGTAGGCCATCTTCTTCAGCCGGTGGCTCGGAGGCGGTCAGCATGACGGGCATGGCGGAGGCGAGGGGCATGGGAGGAAAGCGGCCGATCCTTCGGGGGCAGCGGGGAACGGGCCGACACCGGGCCGCACCTGTTCCTCCAATTTTGGTGGCATTTCCGCACGCTGGCCGTTGATGCCTGACCAACTGTGGGTGAAAACTGCTCGACCGCACGCGGTGGTCACAGTCGCCGGTCGACGACCGTGATCAGCGGGTCTCGAGGTTGTGGGTCATGCATTCGAGGACGCTGACGGCGGTGCGGTACTCCTCCGTGGTGATGCCGGTCATGGACAGTTCGCGGAAGGCGCTGATCTGGTCCTCGACGGCGACGAGGCGCTGGCGGCCGTTCGTGGTGAGCACCAGCCGGCCAGGTGCGGGGCGGGTGGCCCAGTCGTCGGCGAGAGCGGTGTCGATGGCGGCGGTCAGGGTGGAGAGGTCGGCGTTGGGTGCGAGGGCCGTGTGGACGTCGGTGTCGGCGGCGTCGGGGGTGTCGCGGATGACGCTGAGGACCTGCCAGGAGATTCGGGTGAGGCCGAACTCGTCGAGCATGCCGTTCATGTAGCGGGTGAGGGCCTTGTCGGTGCGGTTGAGCCAGTAGCCGATGGGCTTCATGGTGATGGTCCTTCAGTGAAGTCGGGTGGGCCGAGCAGGGCGCGGGAGCGGCGGACGTCAGCGCGCGGCGAACGCGGTGAACGCGGCGGCGTTCTCGGTCGCCCATTGCCGGAAGGTGCGCGCGGGCGTGCTGAGCAGGGTTTGGCTGGTGTCGGCGATGGGGGCGGGGCCGCCGGAGGCGGCAGCCCACAGGGCGAGCAGGGAGCCGGCCATCGGGGCCGGCATGAAACGGCCCATCTGCTGCTCGGCCTGCTCGTGAGTGATCGTCTCGACGCGGATGTCGCGGTCGAGGACGTCGGCCAGGACGGCGATCTGCTCGCGGAAGGTGAGGGACTGGCCGCCGGTGAGGGTGAGCGCGCGCCCGCGGAGGGCGGTGTCGGTCAGGGCTTCGACGGCGATGTCGGCGATGTCCTCGGGGTGGATGGGCGCGATGTGCGCGTCGGGGTAGGCGAGCTGGATCGGCAGGCCGTGCCCGATGAAGTAGGACCAGCCGAGGGCGTTGCTGGCGAAGGCGTCCGGGCGCAGGAAGGTGCAGGGCAGGTTGGCGATGGTGAGGGCGCGCTCGACGTGGAGACTGTGCGAGGCAAGTGGGTCGGTCTCGGCGTCGGGGGCCAGGACCGAGGAGGAGGACAGCAGGACGATGTGCTCGACGCCAGCGGCCTGTGCGGTCTCGACGAAGGCGTCGATGCCATCGGGCTGGGGATAGAGGAAGACCTGGCGCACGCCGTCGAGCGCGTCCGGGAGGGTCTCGGACCGGCTGAGGTCGACTTCGGCGACGTCGACGCCGCTCGGGACGGCCAGCTCGGCGGGCTTGGCGCTGGCGGCGCGGACGGGCAGGCCGGCGGCGTGCAGGCGGTTGATGACGGCCTGGCCGACCTTGCCGCGGGCGCCGGTGATGAGGATGGTCATGGAGACTCTCAGAGAGTTCGAAGCATGCTCGTGACATATGCATGATTGCATGCACATAATTTCCCGTCAACACATGCCTTCGGCTGCTCACGGACATTACGATGGGTGCATGACGACGAACGAACCGCAGATGGCCGAGGAGTTGCTGAACGCCGTGGGCCCCGCGTTCTCCAAACTGCGCCGCACCTCGCTGCTGGAGGTCGAGAACCCCATCTCGGCCAAGGACCTGAGCCGCACCCTGGTCCTGAACATCGTCCTGGAGCACACCCGGGACTCCGACAAGGAGATCACCGTCGGAGCCGTGGCCGAACTCCTCGGCGTCGACCCCTCGGTCGCCAGCCGGATGGTCACCGACAACATCAAGGCCGGCTACCTGATCCGTGCCGCCTCCCAGCAGGACGGCCGCCGCACCGTCCTCCTGCTCAGCCCCGAAGGCGCCGACCTCATGGCGCGCTTCCGGCGCCACCAGCGCGCGGCGTTCGAGTACATCACCGCCGACTGGGCCGAGCGCGACCGCCTGGAGTTCGCCCGCCTGATGCTCAAGTACGTCGGCTCCCTCGCTCAATTGAACGATCGCGGCCTGGCTGAGGACGCCAAAGGATCCTGACCGCACGCCCGTCTCCCCTTGAGGCTTGGCCGATTGCGGGATGCGTTATGGGGCCGGCGTATCGCAGGTCAGGCATCGTGCGGCGGACGCTCCAGCAGTTGCAGTCCCAGTTGCATCCGCCTGCGCTCAAGAGCGTCCGACCCGGCGCCTAAGAACTCCTAACGAAATGATCTTCAAGGTGGTTGGACCGCTCCGGGACCGTTGATCCGGGGGTGTGGGGTGGCTCGGCCGAAGCCGTGGCATGTTGATGACGAGCTGTGGGCGGTGGTCGAGCCGCTGTTGCCGAAGGTGGAGCGCCGAGTTCGACATCCACGAAGCCTTCCTGGCCCTCGGCCGTGCACTCATCTGCTGGCGGCGGCTCGTCTCCCTACCCTGACAGCATTGGCACCCAGTAGTTCATCACCTGGTGCAGGCGTTGGCGGTGGTCGGCAATCCAGTCGTCCGGCGGGACGAGCGGGACGCGCACGGTGACCATGGATCCCGACTCGTCCTCTACGACCACCTCCGGGCAGTCACGCTCGCCGGTGAGTTGGATGAAGATGGACGGCCCTCTGCTCATCTCCATCCAAGCGACGTCTTCGCCGGCGTCGAGCCTCTCCAGCGCGTTCGCCCAGCTTTCCAGCTTCGAGACGTACAACGCCAGGTCGATGCGGCCGGACACGAAGGGCGTCTTGACGACGATCTCGGCGTCAAGGCCAGCAGGCCACCTGGAGTTACGTCCCAGAACGTTGACGGTGACGCTGTTCCCCTCGTCATCGGCGACGGAGATGAGCTTCCTCGGAGGACTGTCGCCCATAGCTACCCTCTCATCGGCGAGTACGGAGAGATCCTCACCCGACCGGAGGGCATCCTTCACCTCATTTTGTTAGCAGTTCTAAGCACCGTTGCAGTAACCATGACAGGGCTTCAGCTCGTGGATTGTGTCCCGGGCTTGCCAGACCGGGCCCAACTCGGCCGTCAGGTCAGCAATCATGGCCTGCGACAAGCCGGTGATCAGACGCTCCGAGACGATCAATACGCGTGTCACGATCCTCGCCGACGACGGCGAGGCGATCGCCAACCTCGCGCCGCTGCGCGACCAGCCCGAGGTCTTCGACCCGGTCGCCTCCACACAAGACCGCGTGGCGACTGCTGGCCGGCATCGATCCTGCCGCGCTCGCAGCGTTGCGCTCGGCCCGCGCCGCCGCCCGCGAGATCGCCTGGCTGCAGGTCGGCGAGACTCGCCACGGCATCTGTCCGCGTACTGATCTGGGCTCTGGCAAGATTTTCGTAGCCGGAAATCATCTCGTCCCGGCGGTGGGTAGCTGCTGACGGTGCTCGACTGAACTGGCTTCGCTGTTCCCGCACTTGGCGGACGTGATTGTGACCTCGGTCGATGGGTCCGGTCCCGTCGCTCGGCACTGCCACGAAGGAGAAGGCAGTACTCGGCAGTCTCTCGATGTCGGCCGCCGCGCACCTGGCCCTCCTCGGCGGGCGCTGAATCCGAAGGAGTCCCTATCTGAGGCTGCAGCCCGGACCGATCCCTGAGGAACGACCCCTAAGGGCGTAGACACGCTCGCCGACGGGCATGGCACGGTCGTAGTGCAACGCCATCAGCCGTGAGAAGGTACTAAGCATGAGTGCAGTGAAGTTTATCCTCAATGTCATCTGGTTGGTTTTCTGCGGCATTTGGATGGCTCTTGCCTACGTGCTCGCCGGAATTATCTGTTGCCTTCTCGTAATTACCATTCCATTTGGCATTGCTTCGTTTCGGATTGCCGGCTTCATCCTGTGGCCGTTCGGGCGCACGGCGGTGGAACGGCCGGACGCCGGGCCGGCGTCCTGCGTGGGGAACGTCATCTGGCTGGTCTTCGCCGGGTGGTGGCTGGCGATCGGGCACCTGATCACCAGCATCCCGCTGTTCCTGTCGATCATCGGCATCCCCTTCGGCTGGGCCAACCTCAAGATGATCCCGATCTCGCTGATGCCGCTCGGCCGCGAGATCGTGCCGACCGACCAGGAGTGGGGCGCCCGGTAACCGCCGCGAGCACCGATGGCCGACGAGGACGGAGATCCTCGTCGGCCATCACTGTTTGCGCCGGTCGGGCCCGTGGCAGTGCCAGGCGGAGGCGGAGGGGTGAACCTGCTCCACGCCGGGCGCCGGGACGCGATCCCGTTCGCAGTGGTGCCGCCGTCGGATCCGGCTCGGCCCGGGCATCTTGCACGCCACAGACTCGTTGACGTACTTCCGGGCGCGAACGAGCAGACGGTCTGGTCCTGTTGACTGGATGTCTGTACAGTCAACCGTCATGGCGGCCGAAGCCCTGGAGCCCGCGTGTCACCTCGCTCACCTCATGTCAACGCCCGGTTGCGGGAAGCGTCCCGCGAACGGATCGTCACCGCCGCCATCGACGTCCTGGCCAGGAAGGGCTTCCACCAGGCCACCGTCTCCGACATCACCGAGCAGGCAGGTGTCTCGCGCGGGCTGATCAGCTACTACTTCCCGACCAAGCACGCTCTCGCGGACGAGTTGCTGGACCGCTACCTGGAGGGCATCGACCAGCTCCTGGACGTCGAGGGCACTCCGGACGAACGGTTGTCCGCCATCATCGACCGCGCACTGCTGGCGGCCCACCGCACGCGTCACATCCAGCAGATGGCCCTGGGCCTCATGATCGATCCGGGGACGCACCCGCTGTACGCGGCGGCGGAGGCCAGGAAGGACCGGCTGCTCGGCGAACTGGAGGAGCGGCTCCGCGAGTTGTTCCACTCCCGCGGGGCCGAGGACCCC
>NZ_JBIVVI010000403.1:0-6937 GCF_044757675.1 Kitasatospora sp. NPDC091257 | reverse complement strand
GGCAAGGGCGTTGCTCACCGCCGGCCGGTGGGCTCCGCCCGCCCGCCCGACGCCGGACCGGCGGCCCGATCGGCGGCCCCACCGGCCGTCGGTCCAGCCGCCCGTCCGGGCAGCCGCGGGGCGAGCAGCGTCCCCGCGCCGGCCACCGCCGCCATGGTCAGCGCGGACGGTGCGAGCGCCGCGCCGGGGTCCGTACGGCCGGCGGCGGTGGTGGCCAGGGCGATGCCCAGGGCCGGGCCGGTGTTCAGGACGGTCTGCTGCAGGCCGCCCGCGACCCCGGCCCGGGCGGCGGACACACCCCGGACCACCATCGTGGTGGCGGTGGCCATCACCGCACCGAAGCCGGTGCCGAGCAGCGCGAAGCAGCCGCCGATCGCGAGCGTCCCGGAGCCGGTGCCGAGCCCCGCGGTGAGCAGCGCCCCCGCGGTGATCAGTGCCATCCCCGGCAGCACCACCGCCCGTTCGCCGTGACGCTTCGCCAGCCGGGCGGAACCGGGCGCCGCGAGGATCATCGCCACCGCGAGCGGCATCGCCCGCAGGGCGCTCTGCAGGGGGTCGAGCCCGAGCACGTCCTGGAGGTAGTAGACGGCCGGGAAGAGTGCGCCCTGGAGCGCGGCGGAGGCGGCGAGCAGGACGACGAGCGGCGGCGCGACGGCCGTGGAGCGGAACAGTGCGGGCGGCAGCAGGGGGTCGGCGGTCCGGCGTTCGTGCCGGACCAGGAGGAGGGCGAGGACTCCGGCCGCGGCGAGGCAGAGTAGCGGGACGACCGGCCGGCCGGTGTCCGGCAGCGTCACCAGGCTCTCCACCAGGAAGGCCAGCGCGAGTGCGAGCAGGGCCGCGCCGGGCAGGTCGAGCCCGCTGCCGTGCCCGCTGCCGTGCTGGCCGTCGTGCTCGCTGCCGTGCCTGCTGCCGTGCCCGGCGGCCGGGGACCGGGTGTCGGGCGATCCGGCCCCGGCCGGCACCGCGAGCGCCGCCAGGAGGGCGGCCGCGGCGGGCAGCAGGCCCAGCAGGAAGACCGACCGCCAGCCGAGGTGCGCGGTCAGCGCCCCGCCGACCAGCGGCCCCGCTGCCGCCGCGAGCCCGATGGCGGCGGTGCGGATGGCGATCGGACCGGCCAGGCGGTCGGAGGGCCAGGCGGCCCGGAGCATGCCCAGGGTGGCCGGCTGCAGCAGCGCGCCGGCCACGCCCTGCAGGACGCGCAGGGCGACGACCCAGCCGATGCCGGGCGCCACGGCGATCCCGAGCGAGGCGGCGGCGAAGCCGGTCACGCCGAGCGCGAAGACCCGCCGGTGCCCGTACCGGTCGCCGAGGCGGCCGGCGAAGACCAGCAGGGCGGCGACGGTGACCAGGTAGCCGGTGCCGGCCCACTGGACGGCGGCGACGGACGCGTGCAGGTCGTGCTGGAGGGCCGGCCGGGCGACGGTCAGCGCGGTGCCGTCGACGGCGACCAGGACGGCGCCGGTGATGCTCGCGGCCAGGACGAGCCCCCGGTGGTGCCGCGGGTTCACCGCGCGGCCGGGCCGAGGTGGGCGTCCAGCGTCGCGCGCAGCAGCGGCTCGATGGAATCGTCGCCGGTGATGAGCCGCAGGCTGCCCCAGGTGCGCAGCTGGGCGAGGCCGTGCAGGTTGGACCAGAGGGCGGCGGTGGCGGCGGCCGGATCGTCGGACCGCGGGTGCACCTCGGAGACCAGGCCGACGACGGTCAGGAAGAGCGGCAGGGTGGTGCGGCGCAGTTCGGCGCCGCTGCCCTCCAGCAGGTCGTGACGGAACATCAGCTCGAACATGCCGGGGTTGGCGGCCGCGAAGCCGAGGTAGGCGCGGGCGAGCGCGTCGAGGCGGGTGCGGGCGTCGGCGCCGGTGGTGGCGGTGAGGGCGTCGGCTCCGGCGAGGGTGTCGGTGAGCCTGCCGAAGCCCTGCTGGGCGATGGCGGCGAGCAGCTCGCGGTGGGTGGGGAAGTAGCGGCGGGGCGCGCCGTGCGAGACCCCGGCGCGACGGGCGATCTCGCGCAGGCCGAGCGCCTGGACGCCGCCCTCGGCCACCAACTCGACGCCGGCGGCCACCAGTCGGGCCCGTAGATCCTGTTCCTGTTCGGTCATGAAGACACTGTCTACCAGGTGGTTGTAGACAGTGTCTACTCGCGTTCGCGGGAGCGTCCCGGGCAGAATCGACCCCATGGACGAAGGCGGCGAGCCGGCCTGCTGGCCGGACCGGGGTGGCGAGCCGGCCGGGCGGCCCCGGGTGGGGCGGCCCGCGGGAGGCAGGAGCCGCTACTGCTGCGGCGGCTGGTCGCGGAACTGGTTCTTGAGCTGCTCCTGGGCGGCGTCCACCTGACCGCTGTACTTGCCCTCGGTGCGCTGGTCGACGGTGTCGCCCGCCTTGTCGACGGCTTTGTCGGTCTGCTCCTCGTGGCCCTTCAGCAGGTTCTTGAGCTTATCCATCATGGACATCTGGTCACACTCCTGGATGAGACGCCCCCACCCCTCCAATATCACCGCGCGCGCCACGACCCGCATCTCGCAAGGTCTGCGTAAAGGCTTGGCAACGGGATTCCGGTCATGTCAAATCATGACCCTCATGACCTTCACGGCCCGTCGGATGGAGCTCCCTTGATGCTGCGCACCCGTCGCCCCACCTCCCCGCTCGACCGCTCCGTCCCGGAGGACCCCGCCACCTCCACAGGGCGCCCGCGAACCGCCGTCACCCGGCGTGGCGCGGGCGCCGCCCTGACCGTCGCCGCGCTGGTCGCCCCGCTGCTGCTGGCCGGCGCCGGCAGTGCCTCGGCCGACCCGGACCCGGCGCGCAAGGGCGCCAAGCTGGCCTCCCGGCTGGTCGAGGCGAGCAGTGCCCGGGACGCGCGGGCCACGCTGGCCGCGCTCCAGTTGATCGCGGACCGCAACGGCGGTACCCGGGTGGCCGGTTCGAAGGGGCACGACCAGTCCGCGCAGTACGTCTACGAGCAGGCGCGCCGGGCCGGGCTCAAGGTGTCCAAGCAGGAGTTCGTGTACACCTTCTTCGAGGCCCGCTCCGAGCGCCTCGACGTGGTCTCCCCGAAGGCCGAATCGGTGCCGGTGATCGCCATGACGTACTCGGTGGGCGGCCCGGAGGCGGGCCTGACCGCGGACCTGGCGGTCGCCCCGGTCGGCGCCACCACCGGCTGCACGCCCGCCGACTACCCGTCGGGCGCCTTCACCGGCAAGATCGCCCTGATCCGGCGCGGCGGATGCTCCTTCGCCGAGAAGCAGGCCGCCGCGGCCGCCGTCGGCGCGACCGGGGCGATCATCTACAACAACACCGAGGGCACCCTGAACGGGACGCTCAGCGAGCCGACGGCGGGGCGGATCCCGACCGGCGGGATCACCCAGGCCGCGGGCCAGGCCCTGGCCGCCCAGGCCGCCGCCGGGCCCGTCCGGGTGACCCTGGACATCCGGACCTTCATGGAGCAGCGCAGGACCTGGAACGTCATCGCCGAGACCCGCGGCGGCGACCCGGACCACACCGTGATGGTCGGCGCGCACCTCGACTCCGTGCCCGAGGGGCCGGGCATCAACGACAACGGCTCCGGCACGGCCGGCGTCCTGGAGGTCGCGAAGAACCTCAGTGTCCACCCGGTGAAGAACAAGGTCAGGTTCGCCTGGTGGTCGGCCGAGGAGTTCGGCCTCAAGGGCGCCGAGGCGTACGTGAACTCCCTCTCCGACGCGGAGAAGAAGAAGATCGGCCTCTACCTCAACTTCGACATGATCGCGTCCCCCAACTACGCGCAGTTCGTCTACAACGGCTCGGGCAGCGCCGGCGGCGACGCGGGCCCCGAGGGCTCGGCGCAGCTGGAACGGGACATCAACGGCTACCTGGACGGCCGGGGCCTGCCGCACGACCCGACCCTCTTCGACGGCCGCTCCGACTACGGTCCGTTCATCGACGCGGGCATCCCGGCCGGCGGCACCGACACCGGCGCCGAGAAGGTCAAGTCCCCGGAGCAGGCGGCCCGTTACGGCGGCACCGCCGGCGCCGCGTACGACGGGTGCTACCACAAGGCCTGCGACAACCTGGGCAACATCGACATGGGCGTCTTCGACGTCAACATCGACGTGATCGCGAACGCCGTCGGCACCTACGCCTGGGACCTCTCCTCGCTCCACCGGCCCGTCCCGGCCCAGCGCCCGGCCGCCAAGGCGGCGCCCGGTATCAGCGGCACGAGCGACGCCCACTCCGGCGGGGTGGTGGCCTGACGCCAGGGTGGGCCCGCCGCTGCTCCCGGCCGGCGGGCCCATCCGACCGCCGTACCCGACCGCTCCGTCCGAGACTGCTCCATCCGGGACCTCCCCGCCTCATCGCCCCTGGTGGCCGTGGGTGCGGTCACCGTAGCGCAGGACACTGACAATCCGGCCACGGACCGGTACGGTGCCGCGCGGAGCGCATCCGCCGAGACCCGGTGGGTGCGCCGGGTCCGGTCCTGACACCATGGGACCGAGATCACGACACGGTGACATCCTCGGAGGAGTCAGCAAAATGAGCACGCACTACGACGTCGTCGTCCTCGGCGCGGGCCCCGGCGGCTACACCGCCGCCGTCCGCTCGGCCCAGCTGGGCCTGAAGGTCGCGGTCATCGAGGCCAAGTACTGGGGCGGCGTCTGCCTCAACGTCGGCTGCATCCCCTCCAAGGCCCTGCTGCGCAACGCCGAGCTCGCCCACATCTTCACCAAGGAGGCCAAGACCTTCGGCATCAAGGTCGAGGGCCAGGTGACCTTCGACTTCGGCGAGGCCTTCCGGCGCAGCCGCTCGGTGGCCGACGGCCGGGTCAAGGGCGTCCACTACCTGATGAAGAAGAACGGCATCACCGAGTACGACGGCTGGGGCACCTTCGTCGACGAGCACACCCTCCAGGTCGCGCTGAGCGGCGGCGGCTTCGAGGTCGTCACCTTCGACCACTGCGTCATCGCCGCCGGTGCCACCACCCGCCTGCTGCCCGGCACCAGCCTGAGCGACCGCGTGGTCACCTACGAGGAGCAGATCCTCACCGAGCAGCTGCCGGAGAGCATCATCATCGCGGGCGCCGGCGCGATCGGGGTCGAGTTCGCCTACGTGCTCCACAACTACGGCGTGAAGGTCACCATCGTCGAGTTCCTGGACCGAGTGGTGCCGCTGGAGGACGTCGAGGTCTCCACCGAACTCGCCAAGCAGTACCGCAAGCTGGGCATCGAGGTGCTGACCTCCACCCGGGTCGAGTCGATCGACGACAGCGACCCGAACGCCAAGGTCCGGGTCACCGTCACCAAGGACGGGCAGCAGCAGGTGCTGGAGGCCGACAAGGTGCTCCAGGCGATCGGCTTCGCGCCGCGGGTCAACGGCTACGGCCTGGAGAACACCGGGGTCAAGCTCACCGACCGCAACGCCATCGCAGTGGACGGCCGCGGCCGCACCAGCGTCGAGCACATCTTCGCGATCGGCGACGTGACCGCCAAGCTGATGCTCGCGCACGCCGCCGAGACGATGGCCGTGATCGCCGCCGAGACCATCGGCGGGGCGGAGACCATGGAGGTCGACTTCGTCATGATCCCGCGCGCCACCTACTGCCAGCCGCAGATCGCCTCCTTCGGGTACACCGAGGCCCAGGCGCGCGAGCTGGGCCACGACGTCAAGGTCGCCAAGTTCCCGTTCACCGCCAACGGCAAGGCGCACGGCCTCGGCCACCCGATCGGCTTCGTCAAGGTCATCAGCGACAACACGCACGGCGAGCTGCTCGGTGCCCACCTGATCGGCCCCGAGGTCACCGAGCTGCTGCCGGAGCTGACGCTGGCCCAGCAGTGGGACCTGACCGTCCACGAGGTCGCCCGCAACGTGCACGCCCACCCGACCCTGGGCGAGGCCGTCAAGGAGGCCATCCACGGCCTGGCCGGCCACATGATCAACATGTGACGACCGGCCCTCGGCACGCGCCGCGCCCCCGTCGAGCGACTGCCCGGCGGGGGCGCGGCGCGGTTCCGGGCCGATCGGCAGGAGCGGCCCCGGGCTCCGGTCGGGGCCCGTCAGACGTGCCCGGCGATCAGGCCGAGCCGACCGTCGAAGCGGCGGTAGAGCACCCGGCCCCGGCCGGTGACCGGGTGCGCGAAGAACAGGAACGGCAGCTCCGCGCCCGCCAGCCGGTCGACGGCCTGCGCCTGCGTCAGCCGGGGCGCGCCGTACGGGCTGAGGGTGATCGGCGAGGTCCGGCGGCCCGCCGGTCCGGCCGGGACGGTACGGGCGAGGCGGTAGCCGGTCGGCCCGACCCGGTAGACCACGGCGTCGGTCTCGGTCGCCGGATCGGTGAACAGGTGGATGTCGTAGTCCATCGCGTCCATGGTCCGGGCAGCGGCCTCCGGCGAGCACCAGACCAGCGAGGGCTCCTTGTGCCGGACCACCCGGAGCTCGCGGAGCTCGCCGCCGTCCGGCCCGGTGGGGGCCGCGGCGCGGTGGCCCGGCCACGGGCGCGGTGCCCAGGCCCCGGTGACGGCCCTGATCCTGCCGCGCAGCGCGTCGCTCACCCGGTCGAGCGAGTCGCCGAGCCCGGCCGCGGCCTCCTGGACGCGGATCCGCCGGCCGTCCACCTCGGCGTTCACCTGCGCCAGCACACCCCCGGCCACGGCCGCGAGCCGGACCCGCAGGGCCTCCACCAGCGTCCCCACTCCCGGAGCCGCCGCCGCGGCGCCCACCCGGGCCCGCGCCTCGGCCAGGACCTCGCAGGTCAGCCCCTCGAACGCCCTCACCGTGACCAACTCGCCCATCCCAGGCCCTTCCACTCCCAGCCGGCGCCATACCGGCGACCAGGATTCCCGCCCCCGCTCCGCGCGGCCAGGGCCCAACGGCCCTAGGTCGCTCGTCCGGCGGACCGATCGGCCGAGCGGATGGAGCACCCGGTCGAATATCGTCACCGGTCATGGAGATGCACCAGCTGCGCTACTTCG
>NZ_JBIVVI010000402.1:0-6940 GCF_044757675.1 Kitasatospora sp. NPDC091257 | reverse complement strand
GTGGAGGTGCTGATGGGGGGCCACCCTTCGAGCCGGGGACGGCGACGGGAACGGGCGGGCGGCGTGGCCCCGGCCCGGTGCCGGATCGCGAACGCCGTTGAGCATAAAAGGGCGCTACTGACGGGTCAACACGGTCAAAGTTGGCCCCTGGTCTGCCCGATCGCGGTTTCGCGGCGGGCGGCCGGAGTGGATTCGGAGCGGGTACGGACGGCGCTTCGGAGGCGCGGGCGAGGCCGGGCCGAGCTCGCCCGGAAGGGCTCGGAGGCGCCAACTGGCGCCTCTCGCACGCGGGTTCAGGGGTCGGTCGGCGGTGCGGCGGCGCGACGGATTGGCCCAGGGAATTCCTTGATCACTGGACCGTTCCACTGGGCCGGTTTTTCCCTAGAGTGGGGGCGTGCCGGCACCGGCGGTCGCGGAGATCGGCTCCGCGCGCCGCCCGTCCGGCGGTCGCGGGCAGGGGTGACGGTCCGTGAAGACGTTTACGCAGGTGGACGCGTGTGGGTGACCGCCCGGACGCGTCCGGCGGGTGACACCCGCGCACCAGAGAAGGAGGAGCATGCCGACCGACCGAGCCGCCCGTTGGGACGCCCTGCCGCCCGCCGGGCCCCAGCGGACCCTCGCGGCCGCCCAGTTGGCCGCCGCCGTGGGCGACGGCGCGTACTACACCTGCTCCGCGCTCTACTTCACCCGGGTCGTCGGGATGTCGCCGACCGCCCTCGGGCTCGGCCTCACCCTCGCCTGGGCACTCGGCTCCGTCGCCGGCGTCCCGCTCGGCCACCTCGCCGACCGGCGCGGCCCGCGCCGCACCTCGGTGGCGCTCGCACTCGGCACGGCGGTCGTGGTCGCCGCCTTCCTGGTGATCCGCTCCTACCCGCTGTTCCTGCTCGCGGTCTGCCTCTACGCCACCGCGCAGTCCGGCCTGACCGCCGCCCGCCAGGCGCTGGTCGCCGCCCTGGTGCCGCCCGCGCAGCGCACCGCCCTGCTCGCCCACATCCAGTCGACCCTCAACGGCGGACTGGCCGTTGGCGCGGCGATCGGCGGCATCGCGCTCAGCGTCGGCACCCGCGCCGCCTACCTTTCGGCCTTCGCCGTCACCGCGTTCGGCTTCCTGCTCAGCGCGCTGGTCCTGCGGCGGCTGCCCGAGGCCCCGGCCCCGGCGGGGCCGTCGGACGCCGGGCCGCGGCTCGCCGTGCTGCGTGACCGCCGGTACGCCGCCGTCACCGCGGTCAACGCCGTCCTGCTGCTGCGGATGCCCCTGCTCAGCCTGATCATCCCGCTCTGGATCGCCGCGCGTGCCCCCGGGATCGGCTGGCTCGGCTCGGCGCTGTTCGTGCTCAACACCCTCGCGGTGCTGGCCTTCCAGGTCCGGGCGGCACGCGGCATCACCGGACTGGACCCGGCCGCCCGGGCGGTCCGCTCCGCCGGGCTGCTGCTGCTCGGCTCCTGCGCCGTCTTCGGGCTGTCCGCGCTGGACGTGCCGGTCTGGGCGGTGGGCGCGCTGCTGGTCGCCGCCTCCGTCCTGCAGGTGGCCGGGGAGATGAAGCAGTCGGCCGGCAGCTGGCAGATCGCCTTCGACCTCGCCCCGGCCGGGCGGATCGGCCAGTACCAGGGCTTCTTCGGCACCGGCGTCGCCGTCGCCCGCACCCTCGGGCCGCTGCTGCTCACCACGCTGCTGCTGGACGGGGGCCTGGCCGGCTGGCTGGTCCTCGGCGGGGTGTTCCTCGCGGCGGGGTACGCGATGGGGCCGGTCGCCCGCTGGGCGGCGCGGGACCGCGGCCCCGCGGTGCCACCGCCGTCGCCGGTGGCCGCGGGCGCGTCGCCGGAGGCCTGAGCGCGAACGCCGCGGTGGCGGCCCGGCCGGGGACGTCGCGCCGGGGCCCGACCCGGAAGGCCGCGACGGCGGGCCCGACCCGGGAGGTCATGAAGGCGGGCCCGGGGAGCGGGCCGGAAACCCGGTGGCCCCGGCCCGCCGCCCGCTGGCATGCTGGCCGCGTGGACCGACCTCAGATCCGGCTCGACTTCGCCCCCGAGCTGCACCTCTTCGTCTCCGCGCCCCGGCGGGCCGGCCGCACCGCGCTGCGCACCGACGGCAGCTCGACCCTCGGCCACGTCGTCGAGTCGTTGGGCGTCCCGCTCACCGAGGTCGGCGGCCTGCTGGTGGACGGTCGGGCCGTGCCCGACACCCACGTGCCGGCCGACGGCGAGGAGATCGCCGTCCTGGCCGTGGCCAGGCCGCAGCCCGTGCCCGGCCCGGCGCGCTTCCTGCTGGACGTCCACCTCGGCACCCTCGCCCGGCGGCTGCGCCTGCTCGGCGTCGACGCCGCGTACGAGAACCCCGACATCGGCGACGCCGCCCTGGCCGCCCGCTCGGCGGCCGAACACCGGATCATGCTCTCCCGCGACCGCGGACTGCTGCGCCGGCGCGAACTGTGGGCCGGCGCCTACGTCTACAGCCACCGTCCCGCCGAGCAACTGCGCGACGTGCTCTCCCGCTTCGCGCCGCCGCTCGCCCCCTGGAGCCGCTGCACCACCTGCAACGGCACCCTGCACCCGGCCACCAAGACCTCGGTGCGCGAGCAGCTGCGGGACGGTACCGAGCGCTCCTACGACGCCTTCGCCCAGTGCGCCGACTGCGGCCAGGCCTACTGGCGCGGCGCCCACCACGCCCGGCTGGAGTCGATCGTCACCGAGGCGGTGCGCGACTTCGGCGACGGCCGGGCCGGCGGACACGTCCAGGACTCCGGGGAGGGTCAGGGCCGCATCGGGGTCGTCTCGGGGTAGGGCGCTCTGGTGGACGGCCGGGCGCGCGTGGTCCCATCGACGGTGGGGGACGGGACCACGCTACTCGCTCGTACGAGAGAGGCCAGGTCGTCGCAATGAGCAATCAGGCAGGTCGGCAGCCCTTCCAGAGTGCGGACGTCGGGGACGCCGCCGTGGTGACGGTCCCGGACGGTGCCGAGGTACGCCCGGAGGAAGGCCCCCGGAAGGCGATCGTCCGATGAGGCGGGGGATACCGCGCCGCCCGTTGGCGGCGCTGGTCGCGGCTGCCGCCGTACTCGGACTCTCGGTCGTCCCGGCGGCCGCCGCCGGGCCCGACGCGGGGGCCGGCGGGCCCGCCGAGCCGCATCTGCGGTCGCGCTACGTGACCATGCCGGACGGGGTCCGCCTCGCCGTCGACGTCTACCTGCCCGAGGGCACCCGGGCCGGCGCCCACCTGCCCACCATCCTGGTCACCCAGCGCTACTGGCGGGCCCGGGTCCGGGCCGGCCAACCCGGTGGCACCAGCGGCGAGGCCGAGCGGTGGACCGCCCGCGGCTACGCCTTCGTGACCGCCGACCTGCGCGGCACCGGCGCCTCCTTCGGCGCCCTCACCTCCGAACTCGGCGCCGACGTGACCGCCGACAGCGGCCCGCTCAGCGACTGGATCGCCGCCCAGTCCTGGTCCAACGGCCGGGTCGGCACCACCGGCATCTCCTACGGCGGCGACACCGCGATGCTCGCCACCTCCCTCGGCAACCACCACATCACCGCCGCCGCCCCCATCTCCTACGACTTCGACCCGTACGAGGACCTGGTGCGCCCCGGTGGCGTGCTCATCGAACCGCGGATCGCCCAGTACGCGCTGCTGCTGCGCATCCTCGACGGGGCCGGCGGCACCACCTGCGAGACCGACGAGCAGACCCGCAGGCTCTGCGCGGACGTCGGCCTCACCGGCTTCCAGCCCCGGCCGGTCGACGGGCCCGACGGCCCGGCCCTGCTCGCCGCCGCGCGCGCCGAGCACACGAACAACGCCAACCTCGTCGAGATGGCGCACGCCGGCGTCCACCGCGACTACCGGGACGGCCCGAAGAGCTGGACGGTCGGCAGCGTCGGCGAGCGGACCGACGCCGTCGAGGCCGGCCGGGTGCCCGTCCTCACCCGCGCCGGCTGGCTCGACGCGGGCACCGCCAACGGGGTGCTCTCCCAGTTCACCGGCCTGTCCAACACCCAGGACGACTGGATCGGCCCGTGGAACCACGGCGCCGGCTGGCTCGCCGACCCGTTCCAGCCCGCCCGCCCGCTCACCGCGCGGGAACACGAGGAGAACGACCGGCGCGTGGTCGACTTCTTCGACCGCTACGTCCGGGGGAACGCCCGCCCCGACGGCCGCCGGCAGGTGCACTACTACACCTTCAACGAGGGCGTCTGGCGCACCACCACCCGCTGGCCGGTGCCCGGCACCCGCACCCAGCGGTTCCCCCTCGGCGCGGGCGGCACCCTCGGCGGCCTGGCGGACGACCGCCGCGGCGGCTCCGACCTGCTGCGCCTCGACCCGACCGCGGGTACCGGCCCGCTGGACCGCTGGAACACCAACCTCAGCGGAGACGAGGTCAGTTACCCCGACCGCGCCGCCGTCGACGCCAAACTGCTCAGCTACACCACCGCACCGCTGACCGCCGCCACCCGGGTCACCGGCAACGGCAAGGTCACCCTCGACGTCACCGGACTGGCCGGCTCGGCGCGCGGCGCCCTGCACGTCTACCTGGAGGACGTCTCCCCGGACGGCCGGGTCACCTATCTGACGGAGGGTCAACTGGCCCTGACCGAGCGAGCGGTGGCCGACCGCGACGACAACCCGGACTGGCGCCGGCTGCGCACCCCGCGCAGCTACGCGGCCGAGGACGCCGAGGACTTCCCGCAGGGCCGCACCCAACGCGTCACCATCGACCTCCAGCCCGTCTCGGTGCTGTTCCGGCCCGGCGACCGGATCAGGCTCACCGTCGCCGCCGCCAACCCCGACTCCTTCCAGCTCCTCCCCGCCGACGGGCAGGCGGGCTACCGGATCGGCTGGGGCGGCGACCGGGGGTCGGTGCTGGAACTGCCGGTCGTGCGCTGAGAGTTGCGACGAGAGTTGCGACGAGAGTCGAACTGCGGGGCACCCGGTGGCGGCCGGGTGCCCCGCGCCGTCACGCGTCCACGACCTCCAGCCCGTACGCGGTCACGGCCTGGCGCAGCCCACCCGGGTACCCGGCGAGCGCCGGGGTGAACTCCCAGTCCCCGGAGGGATCGCGGTCGAACCGGCCGAGCCGCATCGCGGTGTTGGTCTCCGCGCCGTCCGCCAGGTGCACCACGGCCGCGTCCTGCCCGGAGCCCGCCTCCAGGATCAGCGCCGGCCCGGCGAATCCGCCCATGGTGGCCCCGGGGTGGTTCTCGGTGTCGGCGGCGGCGATGACGACCAGCCGGTCGACCTCGGCGGGCAGCGCGTCGAAGTCGACCATCAGGCAGGCGTTCGCGTCGCCGTAGCCGGTCACCAGCCGCACCGAACCGTCGGGCGTCGAGCCGTTGTTGTAGAAGACCAGGTGGTCGTCGGAGAGCGCCGCGTTGCCCGTGCAGACCAGCGCGGCGATGTCGTACTCCTCCTCCCCGGTCCAGTGCAGGAGCAGCCGGGAGGGCTCGGTGGCCACCTCGATCGCGGGCAGGTCGTCCAGGGCGCCGGCCGTGGCGGAGGCCTCGTCCTGGGCGTCCGCGAACACCTCGTCGAAGCCGTGGTGCCTGAGCAGCCCGACCAGTTCGGAGCCGTTGATCAGGCTGATCGGCTTGCCCGCGACGAACTGGTGCGAGCTGGGGCCGAACTTGCTGGTGGTGACCAGGACGGCCTTGGTCGCGTCCCGGTCGTGCCGCAGCGTCCCGTACAGGTCCCGTACCGCGGAGGGCGTCACCGTGTCCCGGTACCGCTTCACCTGCACGATGACGTTGCCGCCCCGGAACGGGTCCGGGTCGATGCCGCGGACGTCCACGCCGCCGTCCCGCGACCGGGCGGTGAGCTCGACCTTCATGCCCATCGCCTCCATCAGCCGGCCGATGAGGCCCTCGAACCCGACCGGGTCCATCGCCAGCAGGAGTTGGAGTTCGCGGACGCGCCTGGCCATCCGGCCGCGGTTGGCGTTGGTGTCGTCGCGGAGGTGACGGAACAGTGCGCGCTGGGCGCGGCGTTCGTCGGCGTCGGGGTTGCTGAGGCGGTGGAGCTTCCGGCTCCGGGACATGGGCGTGCCCCCTCTTGCGTGGTGACGGTTGTTGCAGGCGTCACCGTAGGGGAATCGTGGACGAAGAACCGTCGGGCCGTCGGTTCCGCCGCACAATCGAGACCTGGGCCGCTGCGGGCCGCTGCGGCGGGTGCGGGTGCGGGTGCGGGTGCGGGCGCGGGCGCGGGCGCGGGTCGAGGGCCCGGGCGCGGGCGGCGCGGGTGCCCGTCCGGGTCGGGGGCGTTCGCGCCGGAGGGTGGCGGCGCCGGTCGAACGGCGGGGGTGCTTTCGATGGCCGTCCGGACGGCGGACAATTCCCCCAGGAGCCGAGGAGGAGGCCGCGGTGGAGTTCGAGGTGATGATCGAGATCCCGCAGGGGTCGCGGAACAAGTACGTGATGGACTTCGCGGCGGGCCGGATCCGCCTGGACCGCACCCTCTTCACGGCCACCCGCTACCCGGCCGACTACGGCTTCGTCGAGGGCACCCTCGGCGGCGACGGCGAACCGCTGGACGCCCTGGTGCTCGGCGGCGAGCCGGCCGTCCCCGGCTGCGTGCGGACCTGCCGGGCGGTGGCCATGTGGGTGATGCGCGACGAGCGCGGCCCGGACCAGAAGGTGCTCTGCGTCCCGGCCCGCGACCCGCGCTACGCGGACCTGCGGGACATCGACGACCTGCGCGGGTTCGACCTGCTGGAGATCACCCACTTCTTCCTGGTCTACAAGGACCTGGAGCGCGGCAAGTCCGTCGAGGGCTCGCACTGGGCGGGGCGCGACGCCGCCTACGCCGAGATCGCCGAGTCGCGCGCCCGCGCGGTGGGCACCCGCTTCGCCGACCCGGTCTGAACGGGCGTCCGGGGGCGGGCCGGGGCGCCGGCGCCCGCCCCCGGACGGCCCGTCAGAGCCGGGCGGCGCTCAGGATCGCCCGCACCACGGCGCC
>NZ_JBIVVI010000401.1:0-6953 GCF_044757675.1 Kitasatospora sp. NPDC091257 | reverse complement strand
GGAGGATCCCCCGCAGCGTGAGGGTGCTGGCGGAGTCGGCCGAACTCCCCAGACGGCCGATCCCGTACAGCTCCCCCGTCCTGCCGCCGCCGCTCACCCGACGGGCGCCAGGGTTTCCACCGGTGCTGTGCGCGCACCCCCGCACGGTCACGGCACCGGAGTTCTCGTCGGTCCTGACCTCGTACCGGGTCCGGTGGGACGTGGCTGACGAACGCGCGGTGCGGACAGCCGGGTTGGTCCGGGTCTGAAGCATGGCGTTCATCGTGCGCCCCCTGGGTCGGTACGAGCGGTTCCGGTAGCCGCCCTTCAGCCGGCCTTGCGGCCCGCTGTCCTGCGGCGACATGGAAAATCCTGCCCGCCGGTTGTGATGGCGCTGTCCGCCGACTGTCACAGGGGTGTCACAGGAGGGGGCCGAACATCCCGGACCGCCTCCCTCCGTACCGGACGCCGGTGGCGTCCGTTCCGGTTCCCGGAGGGACGGTGGGTGATCCGGGGGGTGATTCGGCGCGGCCGGTGGGCCAAAATGGGGCCGTGCCTTTCCTCCTTCTGATCGAGGACGACGACGCCATCCGGACCGGCCTCGAACTCGCTCTCACCCGCCAGGGCCACCGCGTGGCCACCGCCGCCTCCGGCGAGGACGGCCTGAGGCTCTTCAAGGAGCAGCGGCCCGACCTGATCGTGCTGGACGTGATGCTGCCCGGCATCGACGGCTTCGAGGTGTGCCGCCGGATCCGCCGCACCGACCAGCTGCCGATCATCCTGCTCACCGCGCGCTCGGACGACATCGACGTGGTGGTGGGCCTGGAGTCCGGCGCGGACGACTACGTCGTGAAGCCGGTGCAGCCACGCGTGCTGGACGCCCGGATCCGGGCGGTGCTGCGGCGCGGCGAGCGGGAGAGCTCGGACTCCTCTGCCTACGGCAGCGTGGTGATCGACCGCGCGGCGATGACCGTCACCAAGGACGGACAGGACCTCCAACTCACCCCGACCGAACTGCGGCTGCTGCTGGAGCTCAGCCGCCGCCCCGGCCAGGCGCTCTCCCGCCAGCAGCTGCTGCGGCTGGTCTGGGAGCACGACTACCTCGGCGACTCCCGCCTGGTGGACGCGTGCGTGCAGCGGCTGCGGGCCAAGGTCGAGGACGTGCCGTCCGCGCCGACGCTGATCCGCACCGTCCGCGGGGTGGGCTACCGGCTGGACCCGCCGGCCTGACCCCGAACAGCTCCGACCAGCCCCACCCGCCCCTGAACTCCCGTACCACGACAGGCTCTTGTGACTGACCATCAGACGACTGCCCGGCGGTTCCCGACGGGCCGGTGGCGTCGGCTGCGCTCCCTGCGGGTGCGGCTGATCGCGGTGTTCGCGGCCGTCGCGCTGCTCGCCGCCGTCTCGGCCTCCGGCATCGCGTACTGGCTGAACCGCGACGCGGTGCTCAAGCGCGCCCAGGACACCGCGCTGAACGACTTCCGGGTCTCGCTCACCCGCAACGTCTCCGAGCTGCCGCTGAACGCGAGCTGCCCGGAACTGGCCGCGCTGGCGTCCAACGTGGCCAGCTCCGGGCTGACGTACGACGTGGTGGTGGTCGACGCGGCGCACCCGGAGTGCACGGCCTCCTCCGACCCCGCGAACTTCACGCTGGCGGACGTCCCGGCGGCGCTGCGGTCCACCGTCGCCAAGCCGCGCGAGATCACCGAGAACAACCCGTACCCGTACCACCTGTACTGGCAGCGGCAGAACCTGGAGGGCCGGCCGTTCGTGATCGGCGGCACCAAGGTGGTGCCGAACGGCCCGACGGCGTACATGTTCAAGTCGCTGGAGAACGAGCGGGCCGACCTCAACACGCTGGGCTGGTCGCTGGCCATCGCCACGCTGCTCGCGCTGATCGGCTCGGCGCTGCTCGCCCAGGCCGCCTCGGCGACCGTGCTGCGGCCGGTCAAGCGGCTCGGGGACGCCGCCCGGAGGCTCGGCGAGGGGCACCTGGACACCCGGCTGGAGGTCGAGGGCTCGGACGAACTCGCCGACCTGGCGCGGACCTTCAACCGGGCCGCGGAGTCGCTGCACGAGCAGGTCGAGGAGCTGAGCGCGCGCGAGGCGCAGAGCCGGCGGTTCGTCGCCGACATGTCGCACGAGCTGCGCACCCCGCTGACCGCGATGACCGCCGTGACCGACATCCTGGAGGACGAGGCCGAGTCGCTGGACCCGATGATCGAGCCGGCCGTCCGGCTCGTGGTCAGCGAGACCCGGCGGCTGTCCGACCTGGTGGAGAACCTCATGGAGGTGACCCGCTTCGACGCCGGTACCGCCAGGCTGGTCGCCGACGAGGTGGACATCGCCGACCTGATCATGTCCTGCATCGACGGGCGGGCCTGGTACGACGCGGTCGAACTGGACGCCCCGCGCGGCATCCTGGCCGTGGTCGACCCGCGCCGGCTCGACGTGGTCTTCGCCAATCTCATCGGCAACGCGCTGAAGCACGGCGGCTCGCCGGTGCGGGTCGGGGTCCGGCAGGACGGGGAGTCGGTCGTGGTCGAGGTCTCCGACAGCGGTCCGGGCATCCCGGAGGACGTGCTGCCGCACGTCTTCGACCGCTTCTACAAGGCGGACCGCGGGCGGGCGCGCTCGGAGGGCAGCGGCCTCGGGCTGTCGATCGCGATGGCCAACGCGCAGATACACGGGGGGACGATCACGGCGGCGAACGGGGAGGTCGGCGCGGTGTTCACCCTGATCCTGCCGCTGGCCCCGCCGCCTCCGCCGTCAGCGGGCGGGGCCGAGGGCGGCCCCGCCGGCGACGCCGCCGAGGACAAGGACACCACGTGACCGCCCCCACCGACACCGCCGTCCCCCGTACCGTCCTGCGCCGCGGCGCCGGCGTGCTGCTGCTGCTCGCGCTGGTCTCCGGCTGCGGCATCCGGCCGACCGCCGTACCGGTCGACGCCGGCGCGCCCGCCAGCCGGACGGCCTGCCCGACCACGCCGCACATACCGGCGGCCCTGGCCACCCCGCCGGGACCGGCGCCGACCGTGACCCCGACCCGTGGCACCAAGGCGGCCGTGAGTCCGAGCCCGTCGCCCACCCCGGTGACGCAGGTCAGCCCGCCGCCGGACAACGTGTTCGGCGCGGTGCCGACGACCTCGCCCTGCCGGTAGGCCGCCGGAAAGGAGGGCGCGGACGGGACTCGGGGGCGCGTTTGGGAATGTTCACGCCGGGTGTGGAACCGACGTGCCGTCGGCCCACGTCCTTCCCCCCGTGCAGCGAGATGGCACCAGGACACGCGAGGAGCGTTCCGGCGCGGGGACCGAGAGCAGCCCGGCGGCGGCCGTCCACCGTCCCCTCCGGTTGGCCGGGCTGGCGGGTCTCACCGGCCACCTGGCACTGGCGCTCTGGCTGATGCTGAGACCACTGCCGGTGGCCTGGGTGTACGACGCCAACCTGACGCCGCTCGCCTCGCTCCGCTCCTCCAGCGGCTGGCAGGTGGTCGGCGAACTCCTGCTGCTGGCCCCGCTCGGGGTCCTGCTGCCGCTGGCCGGCGGCCGGCTCCGGGCCCCCTGGCTGCCCTCCTTCCTGCGCACCACCGGCGTCTCCGCACTGCTGGCGACCGCGCTGGAGTTCCTCTCGTCCTGGGCGCCCGGGCACGTCCTCAACGTGGACCACATCCTGCTCGCCGTGGCCGGCGTGGCCGTCGCCCACCTCGCGCTCGTCCCCGGCCTGCGGCACCTGCTGCGGGACCGGCGGCCGCGGGCGCCCCGGATGCCGGTGCTCTCCGTGCCGCCGGTGGCCGCCGTCACCCCGGTCACGGCCGTCGCACCCACCGCCCGCCGGCGCGCCTACGCCGAACCGACGCCGCCCGCCCGCTGAGCCGGCCCCGGGGCCCGGACCACCCGGCCACCGACCTCCACCAGCCCGCCCGGGCACGGTCCGGCCAGCAGCTGCGAACCCCGGCCCTGGGTGACGGTCAGCGCCCGCCCCAGGCTCGCGGCCAGCAACAGGGCGGCCGCTCCCGTCGCCTCGTCCTCGTCGATCCCGTCGCCCCGCCCGGGGAAGGCCCGGGCCCGTACGGTGCCGGCCGCCGCGTCCTGCCAGGCCCAGGCGTAGACCCACTCCCCCGGCGGCGGCACCTCCAGCGCCTCCACCTCGGCCGCCGAACCGTACTGCCGCAGCGTGCGCCCCGGGGCCCACTCCGGCCGGGCCGCGATCCGGGTCAGCCCGTCCGCGCGCCGCACCGCCACCTCGCCGGCGGCCGTGACCAGCCGGTCCACCCCGAGCAGCCAGGCCGCGCCCACGCACGGGTGGCCGGCGAACGGCAGGCGCACCGACGGGGTGTAGATGTCGATCTCCCCGCGTTCCGGGTCGTCGACGAACACCGTCTCGCTGAAGCCCAGTTCGCGGGCGATCCGCTGCCGGTCCGCGCGCCCCGGCACGGCGGCGCCGTCGCGCACCACGCCGAGCGCGTTGCCGTGCCCGCCGTCGGGCCCGCAAAAGACCCGCAGCACCTCAAAATCCGTCATTTCCCACCTCGTCGACTGCCGCTGCGGCACAGCGCAATGACACCGTGACACAAAGGCGGCGACGAATGTCGGCCGCCTTTAGTACTGTGCGCTCTCGTCCCCGAACGGCGCCTGCCGTTTTTCTTCTTCCCTTCCCCAGGAAACCGCTTTGAACAATCTGGACTTCAGCGCCGAACCGCTCTTCTCCTGGTACGTCGTACTGCTGGCGCTCAGCGGCGTCATCATGGTGGCCCTCGGGGCCGCCGCCGGCGGGCTGAAGGCCGGCCTGCGCGTCCTCAACGTCGTCCTCGGCCTCGGCTTCCTCGGGTACGCCTACTACCTGGCGTTCGTCTTCGAGGGCGGCACCTACTACATCTTCTTCAAGGTGTTCATCCTGCCGGTCGGCATGATCGTCGCCTCGGTGAAGGCGCTCGTCGAACGCGGCAACGCCAAGCAGCAGCAGTCCGCCCAGGCGGCCGCCGCGTTCGCCCCCAACGCGCCGCAGGGGGCCTTCAACCCGAACGCGCCGTTCAACCCGAACGCCCCGCAGGCCCCGTTCAACCCGAACGCCCCGCAGGCCCCGTACGCCCAGCAGCCGGGCGCGCCCGTCCCGCCGCCGGCCGGCGCCCCGGTTCCCCCGGTCGCGCCGCAGGCCGCTCCGCCCGCCCCGCCGCAGGGCGGCGCGCCGTACCAGCCGGGCGTCCCCCCGCAGCCGGTCGCGGACAACCCGTACGCGCAGCCGCAGCCGCCGCAGAACCCGGTCGGCTGACCGCGCCACCGGCTCGTACACACCGGAAGGCCCGTCCGTCCCCGCACGACAGCGGGGGCGGACGGGCCTTCCGGCACGTCAGGGTCGGTTACCGGCACCGCCCCGCACCCGGTTGCGGCGCCGCGCCACCACCAGGGTGCCGACGCCCATGGCGATCGCGGTCACCCCGGTGATCGCCATCGGCTCCGCGGCCGTGCCGCCACCGGTGGAGGCCAGCCGGGTGTCGGCGGCCGGGGCGGCCACCGCCCGCGAGCCGCCCGTCGCCGGACTCGGCGCCATCGGAGGGGCCGCCGCCGGGACGACCGGGGCGGCGGACGGCTCCGGCGCCTCCGGGCCCGGGGCGGGGTCCTGGAACGCCGGAGCGGCCCTGGCGGTGGGACCCGTCGCGGACACGGTGATGAAGTCGGCCGCGGCGCCGACCGCCTCGGCCGCGCTCTCGCCCGGCTCCGGCAGGGTGTCCGCGACGGCGACCAGGGACTCGAACAGGATCGGCGCGTCCCTGGTGAAGGCCAGCCGGACCTCGACGGTGCGGCTCCCGCCCTTCGCCAGCGCGATGACGTCGGCGTTCCGGTCCCCGGTCCGCAGCCCGAGGCACAGCCAGGCCGGGTGCCCCGGGCTGTCGGCCAAGGTGGCCTCCCGCCACTGCCCGTCGACGGCACGGAACTCGAACTTGACGGTGCTCGAAGGGAGTTCGGCCGCCCCCTGGAACACGGCCGCGGGCACGACCCGCAGGTCCTTGCCGCTCCGGTTGGTGAGGACCAGCGTGAACGGCTTCGCCTCCCCGCCCACCGTGAACGAGGTGGGCACGCCCTCGAACCCGACCTCCACGGTGGCCGCCGGGGTGGCCGGCGCCGTGGTCGGCACGGTGGTCGGCGCCGCCGCCGGGGCGACGACCAGGTCCGGGTGGCCGCTCTCCGCACCGGTGGTGCGCTGCTCCGGCGGCAGGGCCGGGTCCGAGACCACGGAGTCGAAGCCCGGCGTCACCCGCCCGGCAGGGGCGTCGGCGGTGACGGTGAGCCGCAGCCGGTAGACGGCCTCGGCGCCGGCCGCCAGCGACAGCACGGCGGGCTGGTCGAGCACCCAGCGGGCGCCGGTGCCCCCGGCGTTCACCCTGGCGTCCTGCCACTGGGCGGCGCCGGGCGACCGGTACTCCAGCCTGAAGTGGCCCTGCCCGGCGCCGGTGCCGGCGCCGGTGTCAACGAGGCCGAAGAACGAGGACGGGACGTCCAGCCGGTGGTCGGCGGTGTTCCGGAGCGTCGCGGTGAACTCCACCGCCGCGCCACCCGCCGTGACGGTGCCGGGAAGGCCCCCGAAGGTGATCGTGACCGGCGAGGGACGGGTCCGGGTGCCCGGGACCACCGCGACGGCCTGCGGCGCGGCGAGGACGGCCGGGCCCTCGACGGCGGCCAGGCCGGAGGCCAGCGCGACGGCGGCGGTCGCGGTCAGGAATCTGCGATGCCGAATGCGCAATTCAACCTCACGAGAGAATGCGGGACAGAACCCATCAGGACGTGAAATCGCTTGCGCGAGAGGTTGTTCCACAACGAAGTCGGGCTCTTCGTCCGCCCCCCGGCCGACTGCGATCGGCAGCATCCTACCGAGCCGGCATGTTCTTGTCGGCGAAGGCCGAACCCTTGTAGATGTTGGTGATCTCCCAGGGGCCCTGGACGATCGCCGCGACCTTGCCGCTGTTGAAGGCGTCC
>NZ_JBIVVI010000400.1:0-6978 GCF_044757675.1 Kitasatospora sp. NPDC091257 | reverse complement strand
AGCATCGCCTCCGGCCGGGTGTCGTACACCTTCGGCCTGGAGGGCCCGGCGGTCACCGTGGACACCGCCTGTTCCTCCTCCCTGGTCGCGCTGCACCTGGCCGTCCAGTCGCTGCGCGAGGGCGGTTGCGACCTGGCGCTGGTCGGCGGCGTCACGGTGATGACCACCCCGATGCAGATCGTCGAGTTCGGCCGCCAGGGCGGTCTGGCCTCGGACGGCCGCTGCAAGGCGTTCTCCGACGAGGCCGACGGCGCGGGCTGGTCCGAGGGCATCGGCCTGCTGCTGGTCGAACGGCTCAGCGACGCTCGGCGCCGCGGCCACCAGGTGCTCGCGGTGGTCCGCGGCAGCGCGATCAACCAGGACGGCGCCTCCAACGGTCTCACCGCCCCGAACGGCCCGGCGCAGGAACGGGTGATCCGACGGGCGCTGGCCAACGCCCGGCTGAGCGTCGAGGACGTGGACGCCGTGGAGGGCCACGGCACCGGCACCCGGCTCGGCGACCCGATCGAGGCCCGGGCGCTGCTGGCCACCTACGGGCGCGGCCGCTCCGCCGAACGCCCGCTCTGGCTCGGCTCGATCAAGTCCAACATCGGCCACACCCAGTCCGCCGCCGGGGTGGCGGGCGTCATCAAGATGGTCATGGCGATGCGCGACGGCACCCTGCCGCCCACGCTGCACGCGCGACGGCCCTCCGCCCAGGTCGACTGGTCGCCCGGCACGGTCCGGCTGCTGACCGAGCCGCGGCCGTGGCCGGCCGCCGACCGGCCCCGCCGCTCGGCGGTCTCCTCGTTCGGGATGAGCGGCACCAACGCCCACGTCATCCTGGAGCAGGCCCCGGAGCCCGAGCCCGTCGAGCCCGCCGCCGCCCCCGAGGGCACCGCCCCCGCCGAGGGCACCGGGCCCGCGCTCACCACCGGCCCGCTGCCGTGGCCGCTGGCCGCGAAGACGGCGGACGGGCTGCGCGGCCAGGCCGTCCGGCTGCGCGACGCCATGACCGCGGACGACGCCCCGCGGCCGGTGGACGTCGCCCGCTCCCTGCTGACCCGGGCCGCGCTGCCCAGCCGCGCCGTGGTGCTCGGCGCCGAGCGCGCGGAACTGCTGGCCGGCCTGCAGGCGCTGGCCGACGGGGAGTCGGCGGCCAACCTGGTGCGCGGCGAGGCCGCCGGCGGCACCGGGGTGGTCTTCGTCTTCCCCGGCCAGGGCAGCCAGTGGGCCGCGATGGCCCGTGAACTCCGGGACGCCTCACCGGCGTTCCGGCAGCGGCTGGAGCAGTGCGAGGCGGCGCTCGCGCCGTACGTCCCCTGGTCGCTGTCCGAGGTGCTGGGCGGCGCGCCGGACGCCCCCGACCTGAGCCGGGTGGACGTCGTCCAGCCGGTGCTCTGGGCGGTCATGGTGTCGCTGGCCGAGGCCTGGCGCTCGGTCGGCGTCCGCCCGGCCGCGGTCGTCGGCCACTCCCAGGGCGAGATCGCCGCGGCCTGCGTCGCCGGCGGCCTGACGCTGGAGGACGGCGCCCGGGTCGTGGCGCTGCGCAGCCGGGCGCTCGCCGCCCTCGCGGGCCGCGGCGGCATGGTCTCGCTGCCCGTCGGCCGGGAGCGGGCCACCGAGCTGATCGCCCCCTGGGGCGAGGGCCTCTGCGTCGCGGCGGAGAACGGCCCCGCCTCCACCGTGGTCTCCGGCGAGGCCGGCCCCGTCGAGGAGCTGCTGGCGCTCTGCGAGGCCCGGGAGGTGCGCGCCCGTCGCATCCCGGTGGACTACGCCTCGCACTCCCCGCAGGTCGAGGAGCTGCGCGAGCGCATCCTCGCCGACCTCGCGCCGATCACCCCCGGCTCCAGCGGCATCGCCTTCTACTCGACCGTCACCGGCGCGCCGATCGACACCGCGCGGATGGACGCCGGCTACTGGTACGACAACCTGCGCTCCACCGTCCGCTTCGAGCAGGCCACCCGCGCCCTGCTGGCCGACGGCCGCTCGGTGTTCGTGGAGAGCAGCCCGCACCCGGTGCTCACCATCGGCATCCAGGACACCGCGGACCAGGCAGGCACCCCGGTGACGGTCACCGGCACGCTGCGCCGCGAGGACGGCGGCCCGGACCGCCTCCTGGCGGGCGCCGCCGAGCTGTGGACCGCCGGGGTCGCCGTCGACTGGTCGGCGGCCTTCGCCGGCGGCACGCGCACCGCGCTGCCCACGTACGCCTTCCAGCGCCGCCGCTACTGGCCCGACCCGCTGCCCGCCCGGGCGCGGGCGGCCGGGGGCGGCGACCCCGCCGAGAGCGGGTTCTGGGACGCCGTCGAGCGCGGCGACGCCGAGGAACTGGCCGCCACCCTGCGGCTGGACGAGGCGCCCGGGGTCCTGGACGCGGTGCTGCCCGCGCTGGCCGGCTGGCACCGCGGCCGCCGCCGGGGGGCGACCGTCGACTCCTGGCGCTACCGGGTCACCTGGACCCCCGTCCCCGACCTGCCCGCGCACCCCCGGCTGGGCGGCCGCTGGCTGCTCGCCCTCCCGGAGGGCGGGAACGGCGGGGAGGTCGCCGACCTGCTGCGCTCGGCCGGGGCCGAGGTGGTCGAGCTGACCGTCGCCGCCGACGCCGACCGTACGGAGCTCGCCGAACGGCTGAGCGCCGTCGGCTCCGCCACGGGTGCGGTCTCGCTGCTGGCGAGCGCCGAGGACGCACCGCAGGCCCCGGCCGGGCCGGCCGCGACCGTCACCCTGCTCCAGGCCCTCGGCGACGCCGACCTCGACGCGCCGCTCTGGTCGCTCACCGGCGGCGCGGTGTCGATCGGCCGCGCGGACCCGTTGCGCAGCCCCGTCCAGGCGCTGGCCTGGGGCCTCGGCCGGGTCGCCGCGCTGGAGTACCCGCGCCGCTGGGGCGGGCTGATCGACCTTCCGGCCGTCCTGGACGCCCGGGCCGGAGCCCGGCTGGTGGCGCTGCTCGGCGGCGCCGCCGGGGACGAGGACCAACTCGCCGTGCGCGGCTCCGGGGTGTTCGCCCGCCGCCTGGCCCGCGCCCCGCGCGCGGCCGGGACGACGCTCGAACTGCCCGGCTCGGTGCTGGTCACCGGCGGTACCGGCGCGCTCGGCGCGGTCGTCGCCCGCTGGCTGGCCGGCCGCGGCGTGCCGCACCTGACCCTGCTCGGCCGGCGCGGCACGGCGGCGCCGGGCGTGGCGGACCTGGTCGCGGAGCTGACCGCGCTGGGCACCCGGGTGACCGTGGCCGCCTGCGACCTGACCGACCGGGAGTCGCTGGCCGGCGTGCTGGCGCGGATCCCGGGGGAGTTCCCGCTGGTCGGCGTGGTGCACGCGGCCGGCGTCGGCCAGGCCATGATGCTGGACCGCACCGGCCCGGCGGAGCTGGCCGAGGTGCTCGGCGGCAAGGTTGCCGGCGCGCTGCACCTGGACGAGCTGACCCGGGGCCTGGACCTGCGGATGTTCGTCACCTTCGGTTCGGGCGCCGGGATCTGGGGCAGCGGCGGCCAGGCGGCCTACGCGGCCGCGAACGCCTACCTGGACGCGCTGGTCCTCCGGCGCCGGGCCGAGGGCCTGCCCGGCACCTCGGTCTCCTGGGGCGCCTGGGGCGAGGTGGGCATGGTGTCGACCGACGCCGTCCGTGACCACCTGCGCGAGCGCGGCATGGTGCCGATGGACCCGGACCTGGCGATCGAGGCGCTGGCCGGGGCCGTCGACGCGGGCGAGGACTGCCTGACCGTCGCCGACATCGACTGGCCCCGCTTCGTCGACACCTTCACCGCCACCCGGGTCAGCCCGCTGCTGGCCGACCTCCCCGAGGCGCGGACGGCGGACGAGGAGCCGGCCGGCGAGGACCGGCGCCCGGACCTCGGCCGCCGGCTCGCCCCGCTGCCCGAGGCGCAGCGACGACAGATCCTGCTGGACCTGGTCCGCACCGAGGTCGCCGCCGTGCTCAAGCACCCGGACGTCCGGGCCGTCGAGGCCGCGCGGACCTTCAAGGACCTGGGCTTCGAGTCGCTCACGGCGGTCGAGCTGCGCAACCGGCTGAACCGGGAGACCGGCCTGCGGCTGCCCGCGACCATGGTGTTCGACCACCCGACGCCGACCGCCCTGGTGGCCTACCTGGAACGGGAGTTGGACCTCGGAGCCGAGGCGGGCCCGGCCGGCGCCGGCGCCGGCTCGGCGCCGGCCCCGGCCGGCCTGGACGAGCCGATCGCGATCGTCGGCATCGGCTGCCGTTTCCCCGGCGGCGTCCGCTCGCCCGGGGACCTGTGGACCTTGGTGGCCGACGGCGCCGACGCGCTCTCCTCCTTCCCCGTCGACCGCGGCTGGCCGGACCGGGTGCCGGGCGTGGACAACGCCGTCGGCGGCTTCGTGGACGACGCCACCGAGTTCGACGCCGGGCTGTTCGGGATCTCGCCGCGCGAGGCGCTGGCGATGGACCCGCAGCAGCGGCTGCTGCTGGAGGCGTCCTGGGAGGCCTTCGAGGACGCCGGCATCGATCCGCACGAGGTGCGCGGCAGCCGGACGGGCGTCTTCGCGGGCGCCTCGTCCTCGGGCTACGGCCACGGCCAGCTGCTCGACGGGGTCGAGGGGCACGTGCTGTCCGGCACCGCCAACAGCGTGATCTCGGGCCGCGTCTCGTACGTGTTCGGCCTGGAGGGTCCGGCGGTCACGGTGGACACGGCCTGCTCGTCCTCGCTGGTGGCGCTGCACCTCGCGGTGCAGGCGCTGCGGGTGGGCGAGTGCGGCATGGCGCTGGCCGGCGGCGTCGCCGTGATGGTGAACGCCGGCGCGTTCGGCGAGTTCAACCGGCAGGGCGGCCTGGCCTCGGACGGCCGCTGCAAGGCCTTCGCGGCCGCGGCGGACGGTACGGGCTGGGGCGAGGGCGTCGGCGTGCTGGTGCTGGAGCGGCTGTCGGACGCCCGGCGCAACGGGCACCAGGTGCTCGCGGTGGTCCGGGGGAGCGCCGTCAACCAGGACGGTGCGTCCAACGGCCTCACCGCGCCGAACGGGCCCTCGCAGGAGCGGGTGATCCGGCAGGCGCTGGCCAACGCGGGGCTGTCGGTCTCGGACGTGGACGCGGTGGAGGCGCACGGGACGGGGACCCGGCTCGGGGACCCGATCGAGGCGCAGGCGCTGCTGTCCACCTACGGCCGGGGCCGCGACGGCGAGCCGCTCTGGCTGGGATCGGTGAAGTCCAACCTGGGCCACACCCAGGCCGCCGCCGGTGTGGCGGGCGTGATCAAGGCCGTGCAGGCGATGCGCAACGGTGTGCTGCCGGCCACCCTGCACGTGGACGAGCCGACGCCGCAGGTGGACTGGTCGGCGGGCGCGGTGGAACTGCTGACCGAGGCCCGGCCGTGGCCGGAGGCCGGTCGCCCGCGCCGGGCGGGCGTCTCCGCCTTCGGGATCAGCGGGACCAACGCCCACGTCCTGCTGGAGCAGGCGCCGCCGGTCGAGGAGACGGCGCCGGCCGAGGAGGCCGCCGGGCCGACGCCGTGGGTGGTGTCGGCGCAGAGCGCCGGGGCGTTGAAGGCCCAGGCGGCGCGGCTGGCCGGGGCGTTGGACACCGACGCCCGTCCGCAGGACGTGGCGTGGTCGCTGGCGACCGGGCGGGCCGGGCTGGCCCACCGCGCGGTGGTGCTCGGCGACGGCCGGGCGGCGCTGCTGGAGGGTCTGGCGGCGCTGGCGGCGGGCGAGCCGTCGGCGCGGGTGGTCTCGGGCGTCACGGCCGAGGGCCGGACGGCGTTCCTGTTCACCGGTCAGGGTGCGCAGCGGGTCGGCATGGGTGCCGGGTTGTACGAGGTGTTCCCGGTGTTCGCCGAGGCCTTCGACGCGGTCTGTGCGGAGTTCGACCTGCTGCTGGACCGTCCGGTGAAGGACGTCGTCTTCGCGGGTGCGGAGGATCTGGACCGTACGGTGTGGGCGCAGGCCGGGCTGTTCGCGGTCGAGGTGGCGTCGTTCCGGCTGCTGGAGTCCTGGGGTGTGGTTCCGGACGTGCTGCTCGGGCACTCGATCGGTGAGGTGGCGGCGGCGCACTGCGCCGGGGTGTTCTCGCTGGCGGACGCGTGCGCCCTGGTGGCGGCGCGGGGCCGTTTGATGGACGCGCTGCCGAGCGGCGGGGTGATGCTGGCGGTGCAGGCCGGCGAGGCCGAGGTGCGTTCGGAGATCGGCGGCCGCCTGGACGTCGCCGCCGTCAACGGGCCTGCCTCGGTGGTGGTTTCGGGGCCGACGGAGGTTGTCGAGGAGTTCGCGGCGCGCTGGTCGGCCGAGGGCCGCAAGACCCGTCGCTTGGCCGTCTCGCACGCCTTCCACTCGGCCCTGATGGAGCCGATGCTCGCCGAATTCGCCTCCGTCCTGGCCGACTTGACCTTCGCCGAGCCGAAGGTCCCGATCGTGTCGACGCTGACCGGCTCGCCCGCCGAGCCGGGTCTGCTGACCACGCCGGAGTACTGGGTGCGCCAGGTCCGCGAGGCCGTCCGCTTCGCCGACGGCGTCGAGGCCCTGCACGGCCAGGGCGTGACCCGCTTCCTGGAGGTCGGCCCGGACGGCGTACTGACCGCTCTCGCCGCCCCGTTGGTGCCCGACGCCGTGGGCGCGCCGCTGCTGCGCAAGGACCGGGAGGAGCACGAGAGCGCTCTGGCCGCCCTGGCCGCGCTCTGGACGGCGGGCGCCGCGATCGACTGGTCCGAGGTGCTGCCCGCCGGCCGGCGCGTCGCCCTGCCGACGTACGCCTTCCAGCGCGAGCGCTACTGGCCCCGGTCCATCGACCTGGGGAGCCTCGTGGCCGACCCGGCCGAGGCCCGGTTCTGGCGGGCGGTCGAGAACCAGGACCTGGCCGGGCTGGCCGAGGCGCTGGAGATCGGCCGGGCACCCGAGGAGCTGGAGTCCGTCCTGCCGGTGCTGTCCTCGTGGCGGCAGCGCCGCCAGGTCGACTCGGTGGTGGACTCCTGGCGCTACGAGGTGGTCTGGAAGCCGCTGACCGGCCTCACGGAGACCCCCCTGTCGGGG
>NZ_JBIVVI010000399.1:0-6979 GCF_044757675.1 Kitasatospora sp. NPDC091257 | reverse complement strand
GGTGTCGAGGTCGGTCACGGTGACCTCGGCGCCCTGTTCGGCCAGCCGGGCGGTCGGGCAGGGGCGGGCGCCGTGCTCGCCGAGCAGCGCCTGGATGCGGCGCACGCAGGACCCGCAGTCGGTGCCGGCCCGGCAGCCCTTCGCTATCTGGCGCGGGGTGCCGGCGCCGCCGTCGATCGCCTTCTTCACCTGGTCCTCGGTGACCGCATGGCACATGCACACGTACATCGCGGTCTCTCCCGGGGTGGAGCGGAATGGATCTTGACTAAGGTTCGCCTTAGTTCACTGAGGCTTACCTTACCCGGGCAAACGGGTACGAAAAAGCCCCTCCGGGCTCGGGAACACCGAATCCGGAGGGGCCTTCGTCACATCCGACGGACACCGGACCTACTGGCCGCGGTACATCTCCGCCACCAGGAACGCCAGGTCCAGCGACTGGCTGCGGTTGAGGCGCGGGTCGCAGGCCGTCTCGTAGCGCTGGTGCAGGTCGTCCACCAGGACCTCGTCGCCGCCGCCGACGCACTCGGTGACGTCGTCGCCGGTCAGCTCCACGTGGATGCCGCCCGGGTGGGTGCCGAGCGCGCGGTGCACCTCGAAGAAGCCCTTGACCTCGTCCAGGACGTCGTCGAAGCGGCGGGTCTTGTGCCCGCTGGAGGCCTCGAAGGTGTTGCCGTGCATCGGGTCGCAGATCCACACCGGCTTGGCGCCGGAGGCGGTGACCTTCTCCACCAGGGTGGGAAGGTGCTCGCGGATCTTGCCCGCGCCCATCCGGGTGATGAAGGTCAGGCGGCCGGGCTCGCGCTCCGGGTCCAGCTTCTCGATCAGGGCCAGCGCGTCGTCCACCGAGGTGGTCGGGCCGAGCTTGACGCCGATCGGGTTGCGGATCTTGGAGGCGAACTCGATGTGCGCGTGATCCAGCTGCCGGGTGCGCTCGCCGATCCACACCATGTGGCCGGAGACGTCGTACAGCTCGCCGGTGCGCGAGTCCACGCGGGTCAGCGCGGTCTCGTAGTCGAGGACCAGCGCCTCGTGCGAGGAGAAGAACTCGACCGCCTTGAACTCCTCCGGCACCACGCCGCAGGCGCTCATGAACGCCAGGGCGTTGTCGATCTCCCGGGCGAGCTGCTCGTAGCGCTGGCCGGCCGGCGAGTTGCGGACGAAGTCCTGGTTCCAGGCGTGCACCTGGCGCAGGTCCGCGTAACCACCGGTGGTGAACGCGCGCACCAGGTTGAGCGTCGCGGCGGACGCATTGTACATCCGCTTCAGGCGCTCCGGGTCCGGGATGCGGGACTCGGGGGTGAACTCGAAGCCGTTCACCGAGTCGCCGCGGTAGACCGGCAGGGTCACGCCGTCGCGGGTCTCGGTCGACTTGGAGCGCGGCTTGGAGTACTGGCCGGCGATGCGGCCGACCTTCACCACCGGCACCGAGGCCGCGTACGTCAGCACGGCGGCCATCTGGAGCAGCGTCTTCAGCTTGTTGCGGATGTGCTCCGCCGAGACGCCGTCGAAGGCCTCGGCACAGTCACCACCCTGGAGGAGGAAGGCCTCCCCGCGCGCCACGGCCCCGAGCCGGGCGCGCAGCTGGTCGCACTCGCCGGCGAAGACGAGCGGCGGATAGGAGGCGAGCTCGGCAAGGGTCTTGCGCAGAGCCTCTTGGTCCGGCCATTCAGGCTGCTGCGCCGCGGGCAGGGACTGCCAGGAGTGGGCAGCCCTCGAAGTCTCAGTCGTAGCGGTCACATCACCAAGGCTACGGGGTGACAGGAGTGACTCGTGACTATTGCCCGAGGGATGAGACATATCTCGGACAAAGACGTGACGGCCCTCACCCGCCCCGGCGCATCCGCTAGGGTCGAACCATGCACGCGCCCCACACCCACTCCTGGTGGTGGGCCTCCCCCAAGGGTGGCCCACGAACGACGCGTTCCTAGACGAACACGACGGCCGCCCCTCGGGGCGGCCGTCGGCGTCTGCGCAGACGGCCCTCCGGGAGCGGACCTTGCACCGCCTCTCACCAGCCCACCCGGAAGGAAGCCGTTCCCGTGACCACCGCCGTCGACCTGCTCACCCGCCTCACCGGCCCGGACGCCCCCGCGTTCGCCCTGCTGCACCGCCGCACCCCCCGGCTCAGCCCGGACACCGTCGAGGTGCTGCTGGGCACCGTCGACCGCTACGAGCACCTCGCCGACCTGCCCGTGCGCAGCGGCCCGCCGGCCGGCGGCGGCCCGGTGCACGATCTGCTCGCGCTCGTCCCGTACCGCCAGATCCGCGAGCGCGGCTTCGAGGCACACGACGACGACACCCCCCTGCAGGCCCTCTCGGTGGCCGAGCAGCACACCCTGCCGTTGGCCGAATTCACCTATGCCCTACCGAAATTGCCGGTCTCACTTGCCGGTGGCGGGTTCGATGTGGACGACGATTCGTACGCGTCGATCGTCCGCAAGGTCATCCGGGACGAGATCGGCAACGGCGAGGGCGCCAACTTCGTGATCCGGCGCGACTTCCACGCGACGCTGGAAGACTTCTCGCCGGAGCTCGCGCTGACGCTCTTCCGCCGGCTGCTGGAGCAGGAGCGCGGCGCGTACTGGACCTTCCTGGTGCACACCGGTGACCGGGTGCTGGTCGGCGCCTCCCCCGAGGTGCACGTCCGGCAGAGCGGCGGCACCGTCGTGATGAACCCGATCTCCGGCACCTACCGCTACCCGGCCGGCGGCTCCGACCTCGACTCGCTGCTCCAGTTCCTGCACGACCCCAAGGAGCTGGAGGAGCTCACCATGGTCGTGGACGAGGAGCTCAAGATGATGTGCACGGTCGGCGACCTCGGCGGCCAGGTGCTCGGGCCCCGGCTCAAGGAGATGGCCCACCTCGCCCACACCGAGTACGAGCTGCGCGGACGCACCTCGCTGGACGTCCGCGAGGTGCTCCGCGAGACGATGTTCGCCGCGACCGTCACGGGCAGCCCGGTCGAGAACGCCACCCGGGTGATCAAGCGCTACGAGACCACCGGGCGCGGCTACTACTCCGGCGCGCTCGCCCTGATCGGCCGTTCCGCCAGCGGCGGGCAGCTGCTGGACTCGCCGATCTGCATCCGCACCGCCGACATCGACCCGGCCACCGGCCGGCTGGTCGTCCGGGTCGGCGCCACCCTGGTGCGCCACTCCGTCCCGGAGTCCGAGGTCGCCGAGACCCACGCCAAGGCCGCCGGAGTACTCACCGCGATCGGCGCCCGGCCCACGCCCGCCCGGCTGCCCCACCCGGTCGGGCCCCGGCTCGCCGACGACCACCGGGTGCAGGCCGCCCTGGACTCCCGCCGGGCCGACCTCGCGCCGTTCTGGCTGCGGATGCAGCAGCCCGCCGAGATCACCGAGACCGAGCCGGCCCTGGTCGTGGACGGCGAGGACACCTTCACCTCGATGCTCTCCCACCTGCTCGGCTCGCTCGGCCACCGGGTGACGGTGGCCCGGTACGACGAGCCGGGGCTGCGCGAGCGGGTCGCGGCGCACCGGGGCGCACTGGTGCTCGGCCCCGGCCCGGGCGACCCGGCGCTCGCGGACGACCCCAAGATGATGCTGCTGCGGCCGATCGTCGCGGACGCGCTGGCCGCCGTCCGCTCCGGCGCCCGCACCTCGCCGCTGCTCGCGGTCTGCCTGAGCCACCAGCTGCTGGCCGCCGAACTCGGGCTCGCGCTGGGCCGCAAGGCCGTCCCCTACCAGGGGGCGCAGGAGCGCATCGACCTGTTCGGCGGCAAGCAGACGGTCGGCTTCTACAACACCTTCACCGCGCGCTGCTCGGAGGCCGACGCGGCACGGCTCGCCACCGAGGGCGTCGAGGTCTCCCGGGACGCCGTCACCGGCGACGTGCACGCGCTGCGCGGGCACGGCTTCGCGGGGCTCCAGTTCCACCCGGAGTCGGTGCTCACCCGCGACGGGGTCGGCATCGTGGCGGGCCTGCTGCGCGGGGCGACGGCCGCACTGCGCTGAGCCGACGGCGCGGCCCCGGGCGGACGTACCCGCCCGGGGCCGCGCCGCAGCCGCTGCCGGACCCTCAGACCTCGTCGTCCAGGCCCTGCTCGATGGCGTACCGGACCAGCTCCACCCGGTTGTGCAACTGCAGCTTCCCGAGCGTGTTCTGCACGTGGTTCTGCACCGTCCGGTGGGACAGCACCAGCCGGTCGGCGATCTGCCGGTACGACAGCCCCTTGGCCACCAGCCGCAGCACCTCGGTCTCCCGGGCGGTCAGCCGCGGGGCGGCCGGCGCCGAGGCCGGGGCCGGCTCGGCGGCCAGCCGGCGGAACTCGCCGAGCACCAGGCCGGCCAGGCCCGGGGTGAACACCGCGTCGCCGACGGCCGTACGGCGCACCGCGTCCAGCAGCTCCTCCCGCCCGGCCGACTTCACCAGGTAGCCGGTCGCGCCGGACTTCACCGCCTCCAGCACGTCCTGGTGCTCTCCGCTGGCCGACAGCACCAGCACCCGCACCGCCGGGTCGTGCGCGACCACCTGGCGGCACACCTCGGCACCGGGCAGGCCGGGCAGGTTGAGGTCCAGCACGACCACCTGCGGCGTGCAGGCGCGGGCCCGGCGCACGGCCTCCTCGCCGTCGCCCGCGGTGGCCACCACGTCCAGTCCGGCCTCGGCGAGGTCACGCGAGACGGCGTCCCGCCACATCGGGTGGTCGTCCACCACCATCACCCGCACCGGCCGGTCGGCGGTCGGCTGATCGGTCATCGGCTGGCTGGTCATTGAGTGGCCTTCCTCGGGACGCGCAGTTCGACCTCGACGCCCTCCCCGGGCGCCGAGTACAGCTCGGCCGTGCCGCCGAGGTCCAGCAGCCGGCCGCGGATGGACTGGGAGACGCCGAGCCGGCCCGCCTGCTCGGCCTCGCCCAACCGGCCCGGGGCGTAGCCGGGCCCGTCGTCGCGGATGCCGACCGTGACGGCCTCCGGCTCGTCCTCGACCAGGATCCAGGCCCGGGCCCGCTCCCCCGCGTGCTTGCGCACGTTGTCGACGGCCGCGCCGACGGCCGCCGCGAGCTCGCCCGCCGCCTGACCGGGCAGCAGCACCGGGGTGCCGGGGGCGGAGAGCGTGATCCGCTCGTCCGCGTACGGGCGCAGCAGCACGGTCAGGTCGCACGGCGCGTGCGGGTCCGGCGGCTCGGCGGCGTCGGACCGCGACGCGCGCCGCGCCGGCAGCGGACCGCCCGTCATCAGCGCCCGCAGCGCGCGCTCCTGTTCACCGGCCAGCCGGCCGAGCTCGGCGAAGTCCGCGCCGGAGGCCGTCCGCTCGCTCAGCTCCGCGCCGCGCCGCTGGACCAGGGCGAGCACCTGGAGCACGCCGTCGTGGATGTCGCGGGAGAGCCGCTCGCGCTCCCGGGTGGCCGCCTCGACCTGGAGCGCCCGGGTGAGGGTGGCCTCGCTGGCCCGGGCCAGCTCGATCACGTAGCCGATCGCGCAGCCGGCCACCATCAGCAGCACGATGTTGTGGATGTTGTCGCCGGTCGGCCCGCCGTGGCCGAGGATGTTGGCGACGCCGATCACCGAGCCCGAGGCCGCCGCCGGGCGCCAGCCGCCCTTCGCGGCGAAGCCCAGCACCGTGCCGGCCGCCCAGATCGTCGGCAGGGTGGGCGCGCCGTGGCTGATCCGGGCCGGGGAGTCGGTCATGCCGCTCATCACGATGCCGGTGACGGCGAGGGTGAGGTCGGCGCCCAGGACGTACCAGGTGCAGCGCTGCGGGTTGGCGAAGGCCCGGGTGCTGGCCAGGGTCCACAGGGTCAGCGCGCCGAGGAAGATCCAGCCGGCCACCGGGTGCAGGAAGTGCAGGTACGAGTTGAAGTACCGCAGCAGGGCGTAGCACAGGGCCAGCACCCGGAAGTAGGAGATCGCCTTCCACAGCGGGAGTTCGACGGACATGCCGCCGGCCGCCACCGTGCCGCCGACCGCGCCGGCTCTGCCCCCGTCGTCCGTCATCCGCCCCTCCCCTGGGCCCGTCCGGGCGGCCGAGCGGCCGTCCGGACGCCTACTCCGGCTTCTCCTGCTGCTTCTCCGAGGTGCCCGCCTCGGCGGCCTTCTCCGCCTTCTCGGCCTCGGCGGCCTCCGCCTTCTCCGCCTTGGCGGCGGCCCGGCGCTCGGCGTCGGCCTTCTTCTTGTCGTCCGCGATCTGCCGCTTGGCGGCGGTCGCGTAGATGTCCACGTACTCCTGGCCGGAGAGCCGCATGATCTCGTACATCACCTCGTCCGTCACCGAACGGAGGATGAAGCGGTCGTTCTCCATGCCGTGGTAGCGGGAGAAGTCCAGCGGGCGGCCGATCCGGATGCCGGGGCGGATGCCGAAGTTGGGGATCACCTGGCCGGGCGGCTGCACCTTCTCGGTGTCGATCATGGCGACCGGGATCACCGGGGCGCCGGTGGCCAGCGCGACGCGGGCCAGGCCGCCGACCTTGCCGCGGTACAGCTTGCCGTCGGGCGACCGGGTGCCCTCCGGGTAGACGCCGAACAGCTCGCCGCTGTCCAGCACCGCGATGGCGCTGCGGATCGCGGCCTCGCCGGCGCCGCGCACGCCCGAGCGGTCCACCGGCAGCTGGCCGACGCCCTTGAAGAACGCGGCGGTCAACCGGCCCTTGAGGCCCGGGGTGTTGAAGTACTCGGCCTTCGCGATGAAGGTGACCCGGCGCCTGATCAGGGCGGGGAAGAAGAACGAGTCCGAGAAGGACAGGTGGTTGCTCGCGATGATCGCCGCACCCTCGGTGGGGATGTTCTCCTCGCCCTCGATCCAGGGCCGGAAGAAGATCCGAAGCAGTGGCGCGACGATCATCTTCATCAGTCGGTAGAACAACCCGGGCCTCCTGTTATGCGGACCGGTCGATCCTAATGCCCCGCGGCCGTCCGCTGTGCCCGCGGCGGTCCCGGCCTTGGCGAACCGGTAGAGCATCTGCTCGTCGGACTCGGCACCGGCGGCGGTGAGCCGCGCGAAACCGTCGGCGGTGGCG
>NZ_JBIVVI010000398.1:0-6981 GCF_044757675.1 Kitasatospora sp. NPDC091257 | reverse complement strand
CCCGGCGAGGCGGAACGCACACCCCCGGGTGAACCGCCCGGGCGACGCCCCCGGAGGCCTCCGGGGAGGTCCGCTAGCCCGTCCTGACCACCGGAGCGGCGCGGAGCCGCGATTCGGGAGAGTCTGGGACAAATCCCTCCCGGCGTTCCCGGTGGGAATCTGCAGGGGGAATTGCCGGTTGTCCCAGCACGGAGGGTGAGCCCCGACCCGGACGGTAGGCTCGCACGCAGAAGCGGGATCTACCCTCCGTGACCGGCACCACCCAGCGTCGGGACCACAGCGCCGTGGCCGACCCGGTCCCCATTCACGGGGTCACTCTTCACAATGGAAGGAGCCCTGAGACAGGGTGAGCACTGCGCCGACGAACGCATTCGAGTGGACCGATCTGGACGAGCGCACGGTTGACACCGCGCGGGTCCTGGCCATGGACGCTGTCCAGAAGGTCGGCAACGGACATCCCGGGACGGCCATGTCGCTGGCCCCGGCCGCGTACCTGATCTTCCAGCGATTCCTGCGCCACGACCCGACGGACCCGTCCTGGGTCGGGCGCGACCGCTTCGTCCTCTCCCCCGGGCACACCAGCCTGACGCTCTACACCCAGCTGTACTTCTCGGGCTACGGCCTGGAGCTGGACGACCTCAAGGCCTTCCGCGTGGCCGGCAGCCGCACCCCGGGCCACCCCGAGCACGGCCACACCGCCGGCGTGGAGACCACCACCGGCCCGCTCGGCCAGGGCATCGCCAACGCGGTCGGCATGGCGATGGCCGCCCGCTACGAGCGCGGCCTGTTCGACCCGGAGACGGCGGCCGGGGAGTCCCCCTTCGACCACACCGTCTGGGCCATCGTCTCCGACGGCGACCTGGAGGAGGGCATCTCCGCCGAGGCCTCCTCGCTGGCCGGCCACCAGAAGCTGGGCAACCTGGTCGCGCTGTACGACGACAACCACATCTCGATCGAGGGCGACACCGAGACGGCCTTCTCCGAGGACGTCCTCAAGCGCTACGAGGCGTACGGCTGGCACGTGCAGCGCGTCACCCCGAAGGCCAACGGCGACATCGACGTCGAGGCCCTCGCCGGTGCGCTGGCCGCCGCCAAGGCCGAGACCTCCCGCCCGTCGCTGATCGCGATGCGCACGATCATCGCCTGGCCGGCCCCGGACGCCCAGAACACCGCCAAGGCGCACGGCTCCGCGCTCGGCGCCGCCGAGATCGCCGCCACCAAGAAGGTCCTGGGCTTCGACCCGGAGAAGACCTTCGAGGTCAGCGACCAGGTCATCGAGCACGCCCGGCTGGTCATCAAGCGCGGCAAGGCCGCCCGCGACCAGTGGCAGCAGGGCTTCGACGCCTGGCGCGCCGCCGACGCGCACCGGGCCGCCGAGTTCGACCGCATCCAGGCCGGCGAGCTGCCCGAGGGCTGGAAGAAGGCCGTCCCCTCCTTCCCGGCCGGCAAGGACGTCGCCACCCGCAAGGCCTCCGGCGAGACCCTCAAGGCGCTCGGCGCGGTGATCCCGGAGCTGTGGGGCGGCTCGGCCGACCTCGCGGAGTCCAACCTCACCACCATCGACGAGGACAGCTCCTTCCTCCCCGAGGGCAACCCGCTGAAGTCGGCGAGCCCGTACGGCCGGACGATCCACTTCGGCATCCGCGAGCACGCCATGGGCTCGACCATGAACGGCATCGCCCTGCACGGCAGGACCCGCGTGTACGGCGGCACCTTCCTGGTCTTCGCCGACTACATGCGCCCGGCCGTCCGTCTGGCCGCGCTGATGAAGCTGCCGGTCACCTACGTCTGGACGCACGACTCGATCGGCCTCGGCGAGGACGGCCCGACCCACCAGCCGGTCGAGCACATGGCCTCGCTGCGCGCCATCCCGGGCCTGGCCATGGTCCGCCCGGCCGACGCCAACGAGACGGCCGTCGCCTGGCGCACCCTCATCGAGCGCCAGACCAGCCACCCCGGCCCGGTCGGCCTCGCGCTGACCCGCCAGAACGTCCCGACCTTCGACCGCGAGGTCTTCGCCTCCGCCGAGGGCACCGCCAAGGGCGCCTACGTGCTGGCCGAGGCCTCCACCGGCGACCCGCAGGTGATCCTGCTGGGCACCGGCTCCGAGGTCCAGCTGGCCGTCCGGGCCCGCGAGGTGCTGGAGGCCGAGGGCATCGCCACCCGCGTGGTCTCGGTCCCGTCCTTCGAGTGGTTCCAGGAGCAGGACCAGGCCTACCGCGACAGCGTGCTGCCGCCGTCGATCAAGGCCCGCGTCTCGGTCGAGGCCGGCATCGCCCAGGGCTGGCGCGAGCTGGTCGGCGACCACGGCCGGATCGTCTCGCTGGAGCACTTCGGCGCCTCCGCCGACTACAAGGTGCTCTTCGAGGAGTTCGGCATCACCAGCGAGCGCGTGGTGGCCGAGGCCCACAACGCCCTGCGCTCCCTCGAGGCCGTCAACCGCTAGCGGCACCCGGCCGGGGCCGCCGACCGCACATCGGCGCCCCGGCCCTTCGACCACCCCACGAAGCAGAAGAACAAAGGGACTGAAGCACCATGACTGACGCACTGAAGCGCCTCAGCGACGAAGGCGTTGCGATCTGGCTGGACGACCTCAGCCGCAAGCGGCTGAACTCCGGCAACCTGGCCGAACTGGTGCAGAACAAGCACGTGGTGGGCGTGACCACCAACCCGACCATCTTCCAGAAGGCCATCGCCGGCTCCGGGGACGACTCCTACGACGGCCAGCTGCGCGACCTCGCCGTCCGCAAGGTCACCACCGACGAGGCGATCCGCATGATCACCACCTCGGACGTGCGCGACGCGGCCGACGTGCTGCGCCCGGTCTACGACGCCTCCAACGGCCGCGACGGCCGGGTCTCCATCGAGGTCGACCCGCGCCTGGCGCACGAGACCGCCACCACCGTGGCCGAGGCCAAGCAGCTGTGGTGGCTGGTCGACCGCCCGAACGTCTTCATCAAGATCCCCGCCACCAAGGCCGGCCTGCCCGCGATCGCCGAGGTCATCGGCAGGGGCATCAGCGTCAACGTCACGCTGATCTTCTCGCTGGAGCGCTACAAGGCCGTCATCGACGCCTACCTGACCGGCCTGGAGGCCGCCAAGGCCAAGGGCCTGGACCTCTCCCAGATCGAGTCGGTCGCCTCCTTCTTCGTCTCCCGCGTGGACACCGAGATCGACAAGCGCCTGGACAAGATCGGCGGCGAGGCCAGGAACCTGCGCTCCAAGGCCGCGCTGGCCAACGCCCGCCTCGCCTACCAGGCGTACGAGGAGGTCTTCGGCAGCGTCGACGGCAAGACCGCCGGCAGCGCCCGCTGGAGCGCCCTGGAGGCCGCCGGCGCCAAGCCGCAGCGCCCGCTGTGGGCCTCGACCGGCGTCAAGGACCCGGCCCTGCCGGACACCCTGTACGTCACCGAGCTGGTCGCCCCCGGCACCGTCAACACGATGCCCGAGGCCACCCTGGACGCCACCGCCGACCACGGCGTGGTCACCGGCAACACCATCGCCCCCAACTACGCCGACGCCAAGGCCGTGCTGGACGCGATCGCCGCGGCCGGCGTGGACTACGACGACGTCGTCCAGCTGCTGGAGGACGAGGGCGTCGAGAAGTTCGAGCAGTCCTGGAACGAGCTGCTCGACACCGTCACCGCCTCGCTCGCTTCCTTCGCCGACGAGAAGTGACCCCTGCTCACAGCCAGCGCACGAAAGCGGAGCCCATCAAGTGAGCACTGATTTCCCCGAGTTGACACCGGAATCGGACGCGGACGATCTCCCGCCCACCCCCGTCAACCCGCTTCGTGACCCCTCCGACCGACGGCTCCCGCGCATCGCGGGGCCGTCCGGTCTGGTCATCTTCGGGGTCACCGGCGACCTGTCCCGCAAGAAGCTGATGCCGGCCATCTACGACCTGGCCAACCGCGGTCTGCTGCCGCCGGGCTTCTCCCTCGTCGGCTTCGCCCGCCGCGAGTGGGACGACGAGGACTTCGCCAAGGAGGTCCACGACGCCGTCCGGGACCACGCCCGCACCCCGTTCCGGGAGGAGGTCTGGCAGCAGCTCGCCAAGGGCATGCGCTTCGTCCACGGGACCTTCGACGACGACGACGCCTTCGACAAGCTGCGCGAGACCATCGAGGAGCTGGACAAGGCCCAGGGCACCGGCGGCAACTTCGCCTTCTACCTGTCCGTCCCGCCGAAGTTCTTCCCCACCGTCGTCCAGCAGCTCAAGAAGCACGGCCTGGCCGACCCGCCCTCCTCGCCCGCCAGCGGGCAGGAGGGGACCGGCAGGACCTCGTGGCGCCGCGCGGTCATCGAGAAGCCCTTCGGCCACGACCTGGAGAGCGCGCAGGAGCTCAACAAGGTCGTCCACGAGGTCTTCCCCCGGGACGAGGTCTTCCGGATCGACCACTACCTGGGCAAGGAGACGGTCCAGAACATCCTGGCGCTGCGCTTCGCCAACCAGATGTTCGAGCCGATCTGGAACCGGTCGTACGTCGACCACGTGCAGATCACCATGGCCGAGGACATCGGCATCGGCGGCCGGGCCGGCTACTACGACGGCATCGGCTCCGCCCGTGACGTGATCCAGAACCACCTGCTCCAGCTGATGGCGCTCACCGCCATCGAGGAGCCGGCGTCCTTCCACCCCAAGGCGCTGGTGGCCGAGAAGCTCAAGGTGCTCAGCGCCGTCAAGCTCCCGGCCGACCTCGGCCGGCACACCGTGCGCGGCCAGTACGCGTCCGGCTGGCAGGGCGGCGAGGAGGTCGTCGGCTACCTGGACGAGGACGGGATCGACCCGGACTCCAAGACCGACACCTACGCGGCCATCAAGCTGGAGATCAACAACCGCCGCTGGGCGGGCGTCCCGTTCTACCTGCGGACCGGCAAGCGCCTGGGCCGCCGGGTCACCGAGATCGCGGTCGTCTTCCAGCGCGCCCCGTACCTGCCGTTCGACTCCTACGCGACCGAGGAGCTGGGGCAGAACGCCCTGGTCATCCGGGTCCAGCCGGACGAGGGCGTCACCGTGCGGTTCGGCTCCAAGGTGCCGGGCACCTCCTTCGAGGTCCGGGACGTGACGATGGACTTCGCCTACGGCGAGTCCTTCACCGAGTCCAGCCCGGAGGCGTACGAGCGGCTCATCCTCGACGTGCTGCTCGGCGACGCCAACCTGTTCCCGCGCCACCAGGAGGTCGAGCTCTCCTGGCAGATCCTCGACCCGATCGAGAAGTACTGGGACACCCACGGCAAGCCCGCCCAGTACGCGGCGGGGACCTGGGGCCCGGTCGAGGCGGACGAGATGCTCGCACGAGACGGCAGGAGCTGGCGCCGGCCATGAAGATCGACCTCACCAACACGACGTCCAGCAAGATCAACGCCGCGCTGATGGAGGCGCGCCGGGCCCGCGGTTCCGGCGCCGCCGGCATGGTGCTCACCCTGGTGATCGTGACCGACGAGGGCAGCGCCTACGACGCCCTCAAGGCCGCCAACGACGCCTCCCGCGAGCACCCGATGCGCACCCTCGCGGTGATCAAGCGCGCCGGGCGCTCGCCCCGGGCCCGCGCCGAGACCCGGCTGGACGCCGAGATCCTGGTCGGCTCGGACGCCGGCTCCGGCGAGACGGTCGTCCTGCGGATGCACGGCGAACTCGCCGCGCACGCCCAGTCGGTGGTCCTGCCGCTGCTGCTGCCGGACGCCCCGACCGTCGTCTGGTGGCCGGACAACGCGCCGCTGCACCCGGCGCAGGACCCGCTGGGCTCGATCGCCCAGCGCCGGATCACCGACGCCGTCACCGCCGAGTCCCCGGTCGGCCAGCTCGCCCAGCGCGCGCAGAGCTACACCCCGGGCGACACCGACCTGGCCTGGACCCGGGTCACCGGCTGGCGCTCGATGCTGGCCGCCGCGCTGGACCAGCGGCCGTCCACGATCGTCTCCGCGGTGGTCGAGGGCGAGTCCTACAACCCCAGCGTCGAGCTGCTCGGCCTCTGGCTGACCAACCGGCTGCACGTGCCGGTCGAGCGGGTCGTCACCAACGGCCCCGGCATCACCGCGGTGCACCTGCGCACCAAGGACGGGGACATCACCCTGGACCGCCCGGACGGCCTGCTGGGCACGCTCTCCATGCCCGGCTCGCCGGACCGCCAGGTGGCGCTCAAGCGGCGCGAGACCTCGGAGCTGATCGCCGAGGAGCTGCGCCGCCTGGACCCGGACGACATCTACGCGACGGCCGTGCGCACGCCCGTCGACCAGCTGCACGAGCCGGCCAACGCCGAGACCGCGGCGGCGGAGAGGGTCGCCCGGGAGGTCGCCGAGGACGCCGTCGAGGAGGCCGCCGAGGCCGCCGTGGCCAACCCGGACCGGGTGACCGCCGGGACGGCGGACCGGAAGCCCGCCCGGAAGGCCGCCGGCAAGCGCGCCGCCAAGGACGACGCATGACCAACGCGACCCCCCAGCTCGTCGTCCACCGGGACAAGGAGCTGATGGCCCAGGCGGCCGCGGCCCGTCTGATCACCCGGATCGTGGACGCCCAGGCCGCCCGCGGCAGCGCCTCGGTGGTGCTCACCGGCGGCCGCAACGGCAACGCCCTGCTGGCCGCGATCGCCGCCTCCCCGGCGCGCGACGCGGTCGACTGGGGCCGGCTGGACCTCTGGTGGGGCGACGAGCGCTTCCTGCCCGCCGCCGACCCGGAGCGCAACGCCGTCCAGGCCCGCGCCGAACTGCTGGACGCCGTCCCGCTCGACCCGGCGCGGGTGCACGAGATGCCCGCCTCGGACGGGGTGGACGGCTCGGACGTGGAGGCCGCCGCCGCCCGCTACGCCGAGGAGCTGGCGAAGGCGGCCGGCCCGGGCGACCGGCTCGGCGTCCCGGCCTTCGACGTGCTGCTGCTCGGCGTCGGCCCGGACACCCACGTCGCCTCGCTCTTCCCCGAGCACCCGGGCGTGCGGGAGACCGAGCTGACCGTGGTCGGCGTGCGCGGGGCCCCCAAGCCCC
>NZ_JBIVVI010000397.1:0-6996 GCF_044757675.1 Kitasatospora sp. NPDC091257 | reverse complement strand
GTGGGGACAGCAGTGGGGGCAGCAGCCTCCCGGCGGCCACCGTCCGTACGGCTGGGGCGCCCCGGCGAGCCCCAAGCCGGGCGTCATCCCGCTGCGCCCGCTGAGCTTCGGCGAGCTGCTGGACGGTGCCGTCACCACCGTCCGCCGGCACTGGCGCACCGTGCTCGCGCTCTCGCTCGGCCTCGCCGTGCTCTCCCAGGCCGGCTCCGTCGTGGTCAACCTGCTGGTCAAGGGGAAGACCGGCGAGTCCACCCAGACCCTGCGGCTGCTGGCCGGGCTGCCGCTGGAGCTGCTGCTCAACGTGTTCGCCACCGCGCTGCTCACCATCGTGGTCAGCCGAGCCGTCCTCGGCCGGTCGGTGACCGCCGGGGAGGCCTGGCGCGACGCCCGCCCCCGGCTGCTCCAGTTGCTCGGGCTGACCCTGCTCACCGCCCTGATGGGCCCCGGTGTGATCCTGCTCGGCTTCGCCCCCATGGCCGGGTACGGCCTCGCCGGCCAGGGCTCCGCCGCCGTCACCGGCCTGCTGAGCCTGGTCGGTCTGCTGACCCTGCCGGTCGCCGTCTGGCTGTGGATCCGCTTCAGCCTCGCCGCCCCGGCCCTGATGCTGGAGAAGCAGGGCGTGCTGACGGCGCTGTCGCGCTCGTGGCGCCTGGTCCGCGGCGCCTGGTGGCGGGTCCTCGGCATCACCGTGCTGGGCTACGTGCTGGCGTTCGTCGTCGCGATGGTCGTCGTGGTCCCGGCCCAGTTCATCGGCCTGCTGCTGGGCTTCGAGAAGCTCGGCCGCCAGGGCCTGCCCGACAGCGCCGACCAGGGCGTCGCCATGCTGCTCCTGCTGGCGGTCGCCGGGATCATCGCCGGCACCTTCACCACCCCGTTCATCGCCGCCGTCGGCGTGCTGGTCTACATCGACCAGCGGATCCGCCGCGAGGCCCTGGACATCGAGCTCGCCCGCGCGGCCGGCCTGCCCGAGCACGGCGGCACCGGCTGGGGCGGCGGCCCGGGCCACCCGACGTCAGCGAGGCGCTGAGCCGGATGCCGAACTGGGGGGAAGGGCTGCTCGCCGCGGGCGGCGCACCGGTCACCGTGCCGCGTGACCCGGCGCGCGAGGCCGCCCGCGACGAACTGCTCGACGCGGAGTACCACAGGCACGACCCGTCCGTGCTGCAGCGGATCACGGACTGGATCTACGACCACATCGCCAGAGCGCTCGACAGCATCTCCGGCGACGGCACCACCGGCACCACCGGACTGATCCTCTTCCTGATCGTCGCGGTGCTGATCGGCGCCGCGCTCTGGTGGCGCCTCGGCGCACCCCGCCGCGCCGCCCGCACCGTCCCGGACGTGTACGGCGCCGAGGGCCCGCGCAGCGCCGACCAGTACCGGGCGGACGCCGCCGGGCACGCCGCCGCCGGACGCTGGACCGAAGCCGTCCGCGAGCAGATGCGCGCCCTGGTGCGCAGCCTGGAGGAGCGCACCCTGCTCGACATCCGCCCCGGCCGCACCGCCGACGAGGCCGCCACCGACGCCGGCCGGGCGCTGCCCGAGCACGCCGCCGCACTGGCCGCGGCCGCCCGGACCTTCGACGACATCGCGTACGGCGAGCGCACCGCCGACCAGGACGCCTACCGGCTGCTGCACGAGCTCGACCGGACCCTGGAGCGCACCCGCCCGGTCCTCGCGCCCGACGTCGCCGACACCGCCGGTGCCGCCGTCCCGGCCCCGACCCCGGGAGGAGCGGCATGACCGGTACCGTCCCCACACCCCCGCCCGGCACCGAGGCACCCGGAGCCCCGACCAGCCTCACCCCCACCACGCGCGGCCTGTGGCGCCGGGCCCGCTGGTACCTGGCCGTCCTCGCCGCCCTGCTGATCGGCGCCGCCGCCGTGTCCGCCCTCGACCAGGACCGCCGCTACCCGCCGCTGGACCCGCGCTCGTACGACCGCGACGGCGCCCACGCCGTCGTCGCCCTGCTCGAACGCCAGGGCATCAAGGCCGAGTTCAGCACCGACCCGACCACCACCCCGGCCGGACCGGACACCCTCGTGCTGCCCGAACCCGACCTGCTCGGCCCCGCCCAGCTGCGCGCCGTCGCCGCCGCCCGGCACCGGCGGCTGGTCCTGGTCGCCCCCGGCCCGGCCGCGCTCACCGCGCTCGCCCCCGGCATCCGGCTGTCCGACGACGCGGGCGGGCCGGCCTACGCCTCCGTCCGTTCCACCCCCGCGGACTGCACGCTCACCGAGGCCGTCCGGGCCGGCAGCGCCCAGCAGGGCGGCATGCTCTACACCAGCGGCAGCCGCGGCGAGGGCTGCTACTCCCGCGGCCACGGCTACCCGCTGGTCGGCCTCCCGGTCGGCGACGGCGACCGCGACGTCATCGTGCTCGGCAGCGGAACCTTCCTGCACAACGGCGAACTGACCAAGGACGGCGACGCCTCCCTCGCCCTCGGCCTGCTCGGCTCGCAGCCCCGCCTCACCTGGCACCTGCCCGACTACTCCGCCCCGCTCCCCGAGGAAGCCCGCACCAAGACCTTCGGTGACTTCCTGCCGAGCGGCTGGCACTGGGCCGGCTACCAGCTCGCCGTCGCCGCCGTGCTCGCCGCCCTCTGGCGCGGGCGCCGGCTCGGCCCGGTCGTCAGCGAGAACCTGCCCGTGGTGGTCCGCGCCGCCGAGACCACCGAGGGCCGCGCCCGCCTGTACCGGCGGGCCAGGGCCCGCGGCCGCGCCGCCGAGGCGCTGCGCGGCGCCACCGCCCACCGCCTCGCCCCAGCCCTGGGCGTCCCGCTCCGGGCCGGCGCACCCGACTCCGACGCGCTCTGCGTCGCCGTGGCCGACCGGCTGCCCGCCCGGCCCGCCGGGGACGTCCGGGCCCTGCTGTACGGCCCGCCCCCGACCGACGACGCCGCACTGCTGCGGCTCGCCGACGACCTCGACGCCCTCGAAAGGCAGGTACGGAACCCGTGACCGACCAGGCAACCGCCCAGCTCCGCTCCGTCCCCGGCACGGCACCCGCTACCCCCGCCACCGACCCGCGCACCGCGCTGACCGCCCTGCGCGCCGAGATCGGCAAGGCCGTGGTCGGCCAGGACGCCGCCGTCACGGGCCTGGTCGTCGCCCTGCTCTGCGGCGGCCACGTGCTGCTGGAGGGCGTCCCCGGCGTCGCCAAGACCCTGCTGGTGCGCACCCTGTCCACCGCGCTCAGCCTGGGGACCAAGCGCATCCAGTTCACCCCCGACCTGATGCCCGGCGACGTCACCGGCTCGCTCGTCTACGACGCCCGCACCGCCGAGTTCTCCTTCCAGCCCGGCCCGGTCTTCACCAACCTGCTGCTCGCCGACGAGATCAACCGCACCCCTCCGAAGACCCAGGCCGCCCTGCTGGAGGCCATGGAGGAGCGCCAGGTCACGGTGGACGGCGAACCGCGCGCCCTGCCCGTCCCGTTCCTGGTCGCCGCCACCCAGAACCCGGTCGAGTACGAGGGCACCTACCCGCTGCCCGAGGCCCAGCTGGACCGCTTCCTGCTCAAGCTGATCCTGCCGCTGCCCGACCGCGACCAGGAGTTCCAGGTACTCTCCCGGCACGCCGCCGGCTTCGACCCCCGGGACCTCCGCGCGGCCGGCGTCCGCCCGGTCGCCGGGCCCGAGCACCTGGTCGCCGCCCGCGAGCAGATCGCCAAGCTGACCGTCTCCCCCGAGATCCTCGCCTACATCGTCGACCTCTGCCGGGCCACCCGGCAGTCCCCGTCGCTGTCGATCGGCGTCTCCCCGCGCGGCGCCACCGCCCTGCTCGCCGCCTCCCGCGCCTGGGCCTGGCTGGCCGGCCGCGACTACGTCACCCCGGACGACGTCAAGGCGCTCGCCCTGCCCACCCTGCGGCACCGGGTCGCGCTGCGCGCCGAGGCCGAGATGGAGGGCGTCACCGCCGACTCCGTCATCCAGGCCGTCCTCGCCCAGACGCCCGCACCCCGCTGACCCGGGCACACCCCACCGCGGCACGCCGTCCCGCACCCCACCGCACCACACCCGTTTCCGGCCCTCCGGCCCACGGGCTACCGGCCCACGGGCCACCGACTCACGGGCTTCCGAAGGAGCGCACCGCATGGCCCTCACCGGGCGAACCGCCCTGCTCGCCGCACTCGGCGCGCTCGTCGTGGGCCTGCTGCTGCCGTCCTGGACCGGGATCGGCCTGGTCACCGGTGCGGTGCTGGTCGCCGTCGCGGTCGACCTGGTGCTCGCCGCCCCGGTCCGCGGCCTGCGGCTCGGACGGAGCGGCGACACCACCGTGCGGCTCGGCGAGCCCGCCACGGTCGAACTGACCGTCACCAACCCGTCCGGCCGACTGCTCCGCGGCCTGGTCCGCGACGCCTGGGCCCCGTCCGCCTGGCGCCCCGGCACCGCCGAGGCCGCCTCCCGGCACGCCCTGACCCTCCCCGGCGGCGAGCGGCGACGGATCACCACCGTGCTCACCCCCACCCGCCGCGGCGACCACCACGCCCACCGGGTGACGGTCCGCTCGCTCGGCCCGCTCGGCCTGGCCGGCCGCCAGGGCTCGCACCTCGTCCCCTGGACGGTCCGCGCACTGCCCCCGTTCGCCAGCCGCAAGCACCTGCCCTCCCGGCTCGCCCGGCTGCGCGAACTCGACGGCCGCACCTCGGTACTGACCCGCGGCCAGGGCACCGAGTTCGACTCCCTGCGCGAGTACCTGCCCGGCGACGACGTCCGCTCCATCGACTGGCGCGCCAGCGCCCGCCGGAACACCGTCGCCGTCCGCACCTGGCGCCCCGAACGCGACCGGCACATCCTCGTCGTCCTCGACACCGGCCGCACCTCGGCCGGCCGGGTCGGCGACGCACCCCGCCTGGACGCCGCCCTCGACGCCGCGCTGCTGCTCACCGCCCTCGCCACCCGGGCCGGTGACCGGGTCGACCTGCTCGCCCACGACTCCCGCAAGCGCGTCACCGTGGCCGGCAGCTCGGCCCACGAGGTACTGCCCGCCTTCACCAACGCGATGGCCGGGCTGGAACCCGCCCTGCACGAGACCGACATGCGCTCACTGGTGGCCACCGCACTCAAGATGGCCCCCCAGCGCTCGCTGATCGTGCTGCTCACCGGCCTCGACGCGGCCCCCGTCGAGGACGGGCTGCGCCCGCTGCTGCCCATGCTCACCAAGCGCCACGAGGTCGTCCTCGCCTCCGTCGCCGACCCGCAGCTGGAGGTCCTCGCCGCCGGGCGGGGCACCCTGGACGCGGTCTACGGCGCGGCGGCCGCCGAACAGACCCGCGCAGACCGCCGGGCCACCGCCGAGCGCCTCACCCGCCACGGCGTCACCGTCCTGGACGCCCCGCCGGCCCGGATCGCCCCGGCCCTGGCCGACACCTACCTGGCGCTGAAGGCCGCCGGCCGGCTCTGAGCCGCTGCCTCCGGATGCCGCTCGGGCTGTTCCGACGCCCCGTCACTCCTGGGTCCGCCCCCTCAACCACGCGTTGAGTCGGGCCGCCTGACGGGTCAGGTGCTCGCGCTCGGCGAGGTTGGACGCCTTGAGCGCCGCCTCCGCGTACAGCCGCGCCGCCGTCGCCGCGTCCCCGTCGCGCTCGTGGAGGTACGCCGCCACCGCCGTGTACCGGGGCAGCGCGTCGTCCAGCTCGGCGAGCTCCGCCAGCCCGGCGCGCGGACCGTCGGCCTCACCGACCGCCACCGCGCGGTTGAGCCGCACCACCGGACTGGCGGTCAGCCGGACGAGCTCGTCGTACCACTCGACGATCTGCACCCAGTCCGTCTCCTCGGCGGTGGGGGCGTCGGCGTGCAGCGCCGCGACGGCAGCCTGGGCCTGGAACTCGCCCAGCCGGTCCCGGGCCAGGGCCCTGTGCAGGATCCCGATGCCCTCGGCGATCAGTCCGGTGTCCCAGCGGGCGCGGTCCTGCTCGGCCAGCGGCACCAGCGCACCGTCGGGCCCGGTCCGGCCGGCCCGCCGGGCGTGGTGCAGCAGCATCAGGGCCAGCAACCCCGCCACTCGGGGTGATCGATCACCGCCGCGAGCTGCCGGGTGAGCCGGATCGCCTCGGCCGCGAGGTCGACATCGCCGGAGTAGCCCTCGTTGAAGACCAGGTAGAGCACCCGGAGCACGGTGGCGACGTCCCCGGGCTGATCGAACCGGACGCCGGAGACGGCGCGCTTGGCCCGGCTGATCCGCTGCGCCATCGTCGCCTCGGGCACCAGATAGGCCCGGGCGATCTGGCGGGTGGTCAGCCCGCCCACCGCACGCAGGGTCAGCGCAACGGCCGAAGAGGGCGTCAACAAGGGGTGGGCGCACAGGAAGTAGAGCTGGAGCGTGTCGTCCGCACCCGCCGCGGGCCCCGGCCCCGGCTCCTGCTCGACCAGGTCCTCCCGACGGCGCCGGGCGGCATCCGACCGGGCCGCGTCCAGGAACTTGCGCCAGGCCACGGTGACCAGCCAGCCCTTGGGGTCGCGCGGCTGCCCGGCGGGCCAGACCCGAACCGCCTCGACCAGCGCCTCCTGCACGGCGTCCTCGGCCGCCGCGAAATCCGCTCCGCGGCGGACGAGGACACCGATGACGCTCGGCGTGAGGCTCCTCAACAGGGCCTCGTTCATCGGGCAGGTCACTCCGTGATGGTCGGCGGCATGGCGAGGAACGGGCGCAGTTCCAGCCACTCGTGGATCGGCTTCCCCCCGGCCCCGGGCGCGGCCGACAGCTCCCCGGCCAGCTCGACGGCGCGCTCGTAGCTGTCGACGTCGATCACCATCCAGCCGGCGATGAGGTCCTTGGTCTCCGCGAACGGACCGTCGGTGACCGCCGGACGCCCCTCGCCGTCGTACCGGACCCACGTCCCCTCGGGTGCGAGCGCCTGACCGTCGACGAACTCGCCGGTCTTCTCCAGCCGGTCCGCGAAGTCCTGCATGTAGGTGATGTGCGCCGTGACCTCCTCCGGCGTCCACTGGTCCATCGGCACGCAGTTGACCGCGTCCGGGGCCCCCCGGTAGTG
>NZ_JBIVVI010000396.1:0-7003 GCF_044757675.1 Kitasatospora sp. NPDC091257 | reverse complement strand
CCCGGAACCGACCCCGGCACCGACCCCGTCGGGCTCCCCGGGGACGGCGTCGCGACGGACGCCCTGGCGGGCGGCGCCGCCGGGCCGGGCGCGCTCGGACCGCTGCTGGCCACCGTCCTCGACTCCCTGGAGACGGGCACCGCCATGCGCTCCGGACCGCTGCCGGCCGGCAGTCCGGCCGAGATCGCCGCACTCGTCGACGACGCGCTGGCCAGCGACGACGGACCGGGCGCGCTCGCCCGGCTCACCGAACTGCTCGCCTACGGCGCCGCCGACCCCGCCGACCCGGCCTGCGCCGCGCACCTGCACTGCCCGCCGCTCGCCGTCGCCGCCGCGGCGGACCTGGCGGTCAGCGCCCTCAACCCCTCCCAGGACTCCTGGGACCAGGCCCCCGCCGCCACCGCCCTGGAGAGCGCACTGCTCGCCGAGATCGCCGGACTGGTCGGCTACGACCCGGCGCGCGCCGCCGGCGTCTTCACCTCCGGCGGCACCGAGTCCAACCTCATGGGGCTCATGCTGGCGCGCGACCAGAAGCTCGACGGCATCGTGGAGCTGGACGGCATCCCGGCCGGAGTCCGGCCGTGCATCCTCGCCTCCGAGGCCGCGCACTTCTCCGTCCAGCGCGCCGCCGCCCTGCTCGGCCTCGGCGAGCGGGCCGTCATCCCCGTCCCGGTCGACCGCGGGCTGCGGATGCGGGAGGACGAACTGGAACGGGCGATGGCCGAGGCCAGTTGGGCCGGCCGGACCCCGATCGCCGTGGTCGCCACCGCCGGCACCACCGACACCGGAGCCGTCGACCCGTTGTCCGCCGCCGCCGACCTCGCCGGCCGCTACGGTGCCTGGCTGCACGTGGACGCCGCGTACGGCGGCGGCGCGCTGCTCTCCGACCGGCTCGCCCCGCTGCTCGACGGCATCGCCCGCGCCGACTCGGTCTCGCTCGACTGGCACAAGCTCGGCTGGCAGCCGGCCGCGGCCGGGGTCTTCCTGGTCCGCCGCGCGGAGACCTACGTCTCGCTCGCCCGCCGCGCCGAGTACCTCAACCCGGTCGACGACGAGCAGGCCGGGTACCCCAGTCTGCTCGGCCGCTCGCTGCGCACCACCCGCCGGGCCGACGCCTTCAAGCTCGCCGTCACCCTGCGCACCCTCGGCCGCGACGGTCTGGGCCGGCTGGTCGACGCCTGCCACGACCTCGCCCGCACCGCCGCCGACGCCGTGCGCGCCGACCCGGCGCTCGAACTCCACGCCGAGCCCGTGCTCACCGTCATCCTCTTCCGCTACCGGCCGCCCGGGGTGACGGACGAGGCGGCGTTGGACGAGGTGAACGGCCGGCTGCGGCGCCTGCTGCTGCGCACCGGCCGGGCGGTGGTCGGCCGCACCGAACTCCCGGGCGACGGCCCGGGTCGGGTCCGGCTGAAGCTCACGCTGCTGAACCCCCATGCCACGGTGGGGGAGGTCGGCGCGTTGCTGCGTGAGGTGGTGGGCGCCGGGCGCAAGGTGGCGGGCGCCGGGCGCAAGGTGGCGGGCGAGCGGGCGGGGTAGAGCGGACGGCTCTGGGCGGGCCGGGCGCTCCGGTCGGGCCGGCCTTCCGGTCGGGCCGGGTTTCCGGGCGGGCAGGGCCTCGGGATCAGCCGCCCAGGAGGATCGACCGGGTGAGCTCCCAGGTGTCGGGGTCGGCGGCGACCAGGAGACCGTCCTCGCAGCCGGGGGCCTCCGGGCGGTACGGGGTGCCGTCCGGGCGGGCGGAGACGCCGCCGGCCTCGGTGACCAGGAGCGAGCCGGGGGCGTGGTCCCAGGGAAGGGTGCGCCAGTAGAGGATGAAGTCGAAGCGGCCCTCGACGACGTCCGGGTACTCGATCCCGGCGGCGTGCCGGCCGGGGGAGATCTCGCCGAAGGACGCGATGTTGTCCTGGAGCCGGCGGCGGTGCTCGGCGTCGAGGTAGCGGCTCTTCACCGAGCCGCGCAGCTTCGCGACGTCCTGGGGTGCCGGTGGACGGGTCAGGCGCTCGCCGTCGCGCCAGGCGCCGGAGCCCAGTTCGGCGCAGTAGGCGGTGGCGGTGGAGGGCTGCCAGATCCAGGAGGCGACGGTCCGGCCGGAGCGGACCAGGGAGCACATCACGGCGTACTCGGGTCTACCGGCGACGAAGTTGGCGGTGCCGTCCACCGGGTCGACCAGCCAGGCGGCGGGCTCGTCGCGAAGGGCCAGGGCGAGCGACGGGTCGGCGGAGACCGCCTCCTCGCCGACCACGGGGACGGGCAGCAGCTCGTGCAGTCGGCGGGCGATGATCGTCTCGGCCTCGCGGTCGGCGACCGTCACGACCTCGCCGGGGGCCTTCTCCATCACCTCGCCGGCGGCCAGCGCCCGGAAGCGCGGCTCCACCGCCTCGGCCGACGCCTCGGCGAGTATCTCCGCCACCTTGTCCATCAGCACGTTCGCGCTCCCTTCGCTGCATACCACTCTCCCACGAGTGGAGGAACGGGGCGGCGGCGGACCGGGGGCGGTGGGACGGCCGACGGCCGGCAGTCGACGGCCGGGAGGCGACGGTCGACAGCTCACGACTGACAACTGACAGCTGACAGATTTCGAAATCTGTCAGCTGTCAGTTGTCGGCTGTCACGCGTCGACCGTCCTTCGTCCTCCGTCACCCCTCCGCCGGGCTCGGTCCATCGCCGCCCAGGTAGTGGAAGCCCGGGCGAGGGTGCATCAGGAACTCGTGGTGCGAGATGTTCCACGCGTACGCGCCCGCCATCGCGAACAGCACGCGATCGCCCGTCCGCAGGCCGTCCGCGCCCTCGGCCGCGTGGGCGAGGACGTCCTTCGGGGTGCAGAGCTGTCCGGCCAGGGTGGCCCGGCCGCCGGTGACGGCCGGGCGCGGCCAGGGGTGCGGCCAGGCGTCCACCGGGAGCACTGCGAAGGGCTGGGAGTGCCCCCGGGTCGCGGGCGTGCGCAGGTGGTGGGTGCCGCCGCGGACCACCGCGAAGTCCTCGCCGTGGCTCGCCTTCACGTCCAGCACCTCGGTCGCGTACCAGCCGCAGTGGGCGGTCAGCGCCCGGCCGGGCTCGATCCGCAGGGTCAGCCCGGGGTGGGCGTCGAGCAGCTCGGCCAGGCCCTCGCCGAAGGCCGTCCAGTCGAAGCGGGAGGCGGGGTCCGCGTAGTCCACGGCCATTCCGCCGCCGATGTTGACCTCCGCCAGCGGGAAGCCGTGCCGCTCGGCCAGTGCGGCCGACCAGGCGACGATCCGCGCCGCGACCGACAGCTGCTCCGCCGCCGGGAGTCCGCTGGCCAGGTGGGCGTGCACGCCGCGCAGCCGCAGCCGGCGCGCCGACGGACCGCCGCCGGTGAGCAGCCGGACGCACTCCTCGGCCCGGTCCGGGTCCAGCCCGAACGGCGTCGGACGGCCGCCCATCGCGAGCGGCACCGCGTCGAGCGCTGCCGTCTCGACCGCGAGGTTGACCCGCAGCAGCACGTCCACGACCGCGCCGGGCCGGTCCGCGAGGACGGCGGCCAGCCGGTGCAGCTCCTGCTCGCTCTCGACGTGCCAGCGGTGCACCCCGGCGTCCACCGCCGCGGTGATCTCGGCCGGAGTCTTGCCCGGCCCGCCGAAGGCCAGAGGAGCGTCCGGCACGACGGCCCGGACGTGGGCCAACTCCCCGCCGCTGGAGACCTCGTAGCCATCCACCACCGAGCGCAGCGCGGTCAGCAGCGGCGCCTCCGGGTTGGCCTTGGCGGCGTAGTACAGCTCGACCCGCTCGGGCAGCGCGGCCCGGACGGCGGCGGCGTGCTCCCGAAGGGATGCCAAGTCGTAGATGTAGGAGGGAAGTTCGTCGGGAGTGAGGCCGGCGGTGAAGCTGCGGACGGCCTCGGTGGGTCGGACGGCCTCGGCGGGCCGGGCGGTCTCGGCCGTCATCGGGCGGTGCTCCCGGCGGGTAGGCGGACGGGCGTGTGCGCCGGCGGGCGGGCGGACGCGCGGTCCGATGTGCGGGCGGGCATGCGGGCGGCCCCGGCGAGGACGGAGCCGGCCAGCGGGGAGGGCAGCCGGACGTAGCCGGCCTCGCGGTCGGCCTTGCGCTCCCAGCGGGTCAACAGGTTGGCCTTGGCGGGCAGTGGCACACCGGCGAGCAGAGCGCGCAGCCGGGGCGGGCAGCCGTGCGCGGCGGCGTACTTCTCCAGGGTGTCCCGGACGGCCTGCCAGAGCGCGCACTCCAGCTCGGGGTGGCGGTCGGCGAGCGCGGCGAGCAGTTCGGCGACGTGGTTGACCAGCAGGCAGTACACCACCCGGTCCCAGCCGCGTTCCGCGTCGTAGGTCATCGGGCCGGCCACCTCGGGTGGGAGTGCGGCGAGGATGTCGGCGTTCTGCTCGGGGACGAGCTTGGTGCCCTCCAGATCGCGGAAGAGCACCTGGACGGGGTGGCCGGAGGGGTCCACGCCGATCAGCACGTTCTGCAGGTGCGGTTCGAGCACCACACCGTGGTCGAAGTAGGCGGACAGGACCGGCGGGAGGAGCAGCCGCAGGTAGTCGCGCCACCAGTCGAGCGCCGCCGCGCCGTCCGGACTCACGCCCAGCAGGCGGGAGATGTGCGCGGAACTGGTCGGGTGCTCGTCGGCGACGGCGGCCGCGAGCAGCGGGGTGACGCCGGGCCGCAGCACGCCGCCGAAGCCCTCCCGGACGATCAGGCCGAAGCCCTCGTACAGTGTCCGGTCGGGCCGGCCGTCGGTGCCGGGCAGCGCGAGGGTGCGGAAGGCCGGTTCGCGCAGCACGGCCGAGGCCGGGAAGCGCCGGGCGAGGTCGGCCAGGGCCAGGGCGAGCAGCCGGGTGAGCGCGACGGCGTCGGTGAGCTCGTACGCGGCGTTCTTGCGCAGGCAGTTGGTGATGCGAACGTTCAGGCTGAACTTGAGGAAGGCGTCGGCGCCGTGCAGGGTGCGCACCGAGGCGGTGGCGGTGAAACGCTCGCCGCGCGGGCCCAGGTCGAGGACGTCGCCCCGGGCCAGGGCGGCGCGCAACAGCGGGTGTTCGCCGATGAGTTGATACTGCCACGGGTACGCGGGCAGCAGCCGGTAGCCGTCCGGCACCTCGCCGAGGCCGTCCAGCAGTGCGGTCGCGCTCTCGTCCAGCGACTCCTCGGCCAGCAGGTCCGCGCGGACGGCGAGGTGGCGCAGCGGGAAGGAGGCGCGGGACTCGGGGGCGTAGCCGCGCCAGTCGCCGCGGGCGGCGGATCGGGACTTGGGGGCCGGGTGGAAGCGGTGGCCGAACAGCAGTGCCCGCTCGGACTCCAGGTAGCGGTCGGCGCCTGGGGCCGGCCGGTCGTCCAGGCCCTGGCGGACGCCCTGGTGGCTGGACGCGACCTGGTCGAGGAACTCCTCGTTCACCGTGCCGGTGCGCAGCTCCAGTTCGTGCTGGACGTACTCGGCCAACGCCTGCCAGCCCAACTCGACCCAGTCTCCGTCCTGTTCGACCTCGACCGGCCCGGTGAAGCGGTGCGCGCCGAGCAGCGAGGTGCGGCGCAGGGCGACCCGCAGCAGGGCGCCGCGGCGCGGCAGCCGCAGCAGCAGGCGGCCGCTGTCGGCGGCGGTCTGGTGCTCGGGCGCGGAGACCTCGCGCAGCAGGCAGTTCAGCAGGGTGCGGACCATCGCCTCGTCGGCGGTGGGAAATTCGTCGCCGCCGCCGGGCCGGCCGATGGGGTCGACGGGTCGACCGGCAGGCCGGCCCGCGGTCACCGGGTGCCGTGAGGCGTTGTAAGGTGAGCCTCACCTTAGTCGATCATGCAGAATCGATCTCGGGAGTGCCAATGGTTCCCGGAACACCCATGCCCGTCGCGCCCTCGGTGCGTGTCGGGGCCCCGGCGCTCGTCGCCGACTACCGGCGGCTGGTGGAGCTCTGCCCAGTGCTGGAGCTGCGCCTCCTGGGCAGCGGCGAGCCTGACCCGCGCGCCGCCGACGGTTGGCACTCCGGAGCCCAACTCGCCGCCGACGAAAGCGCGCTGGCCGCCGTCCTGGCCGGAGCGGAGGCCCGCATCGCCGACGAGCACGGCAGTGCCCCGCGACCGCACGTCACCGCCTCCCGGCTGCTCCACCACTACGCCTGGTCGGCCTGCCTGCTGATCGCCGGCCCCTGGCACCTCTCCCGCCGAGTGCCGGCCGTCGACCCCGCCGACCTCTGGCTGCACGCCCCCACCGGTGCGCTCGCCCTGCGCCCGCGCGGTCACGTCGCCCTGCCCGGCGACGTGACCCTGCCCGGCGACGTGACCATGCCCGGCCACGTCACCATGCCCGGCGACGACGAACTGCGCGCCGAACTGCGGGCCGCCGTGGTCGCGCACCTCGGGCCGGTGCTCGCCGCGTTCGCCGGGCCCACCCGGCGCCGCGACCGCGCCCTCTGGGGCATGGTGACGGACGACCTGGCCTCCGCCCTCTGGTACCTCGGCCGGATGCTCGGCGAGGAGGACACCTCCGTCGCCGCCGAGGCCGTCCTGCCCGGTGGCACCCTGCCGCTCCCCGGCGGCGCCGACTTCCGCCGCCTGCACACCCCCGACGGGCGCGCCCACCACACCCGCACCCGGCTCGGCTGCTGCCTCTACTACGCGGTCGGGCCCGCGGCGACCGCCTGCCTGACCTGCCCCCGGACCTCCGACGAGGAACGCCTGCGGCGGCTCTGACGGCCCGTCCGCGAACCCGCCGCACCGCGGGGTTCGCTGTCAGTGGCATGGGCTATGGTCGCCGGCATGATCGATTCCACCGTGCGGGTCCGGATCGCCCGCCCCTCGCGCGACCTCGCGGCGGCCGAGCGCTTCTACGTCGGCGGCCTCGGCCTCGCCGTGCTGTGGCGCAGCACCGAGCGGGTGTCCGGCGAGCACGACCTGCTGATGGTCGGCCCGTCCGGCGGCAGCTGGCACTTCGAGCTGACGCACGACCCGGAGCGGCCGCTGGAGCCCACCCCGACGGTGGACGACCTGTTCGTCGTCTACCTCGGCGCCCCGGTGGACGAGGCCCTGGCCGCCCGGCTGGAGG
>NZ_JBIVVI010000395.1:0-7006 GCF_044757675.1 Kitasatospora sp. NPDC091257 | reverse complement strand
CCCGCCCCCGGGGCGGGCGATTCAGCCGAATACGATCTTCCTCGGCAATTTCGGCAGAACGCGGGCAAACGGCGGCATTCCGACCACCGCAATACCCCCGGGTGAATCCGGAATTCCGGAACGTCCCACACCCGCCGTCGGGCACGTTACGGATATCGCCGGTCACCATGAGTGCACCGCGGGCATGTTTCGGCCACCCGGTTGACACCTTTGGGGAATTGGCGTGCCCATAACCACCGGTGCCCCCGCGCCCGGACGGGGGCGACGGGGGCACTCGACCGGCACGGCTCACGCGTGGCCGAAGACGATGCTCTCCGGCTCGTACTTCTCGCCCGGCTTGCCGGTGTCCGGCTTGGCCGGCTCCAGCAGGTGGTCGGCCTCGTCGCCGAAGATCCCGTTCTCGATCGCGTTCTTCCGGTCGGCACTCGGCTCGGTGTACTCGGTCGGGTCCGAGGTCGCGGCGACCGCGCCCTCGACAGCCTGGCCGGCCTCCACAGCGGAGTCCGGGGCCGGGGTCTGCGCCTGGTTCTCGGGCGTCGACGGCACCGGGGTCTCGCTCTGGTCGTTGGCCATTGGCGGCCGCCTTTCGGTCATCAAATGTCGTCAGCCCGACCGGCTTGGCGCGGGCGCGGGCACAGTATCGTAGGGTTGATTAAATGTCCGATAAACATCGTGCGGCTTGCGGGACCGTCCGGCAGAGTCGGGCGTCCGCCTAAGCTGAAGCACCGCGGCGGACCGCCGAGCGCCCTTTCACGAAATCGACACCACAGGCCATCGGGGGACTTCATGGAGTTTCAGGAGACGCCGCCCTCGCCCGCGCTGCGCTTCCAGGTCCTCGGCCCGGTCCAGGCCTGGCTCGACGGGAAGCCCGTCTCCCTCGGCTCCCCCCAGCAACAGGCGGTCCTGAGCGCCCTCCTGCTGCACGCCGGCCGCCCGGTCACCACCCAGGACCTGGTCGACGCCCTGTGGGGCGATCGCCCGCCGGCCCAGGCGGTCGCCGCCCTGCGGACCTACGTCTCCCGGCTGCGCTCGGTCATCGAGCCGCGCCGCGAGGTCCGCGCACCCGCCGAGCTGCTGGTCTCGGTCGCCGACGGCTACGCCTTGCGCATCCCGGGCGAGGCCCTCGACCTGACGGTCTTCGAGCGGCTCTGCGCCGAGGCCGCGGCCGCCCGGACGAACGGCGGCAAGCAGGAGGCGCACCGGCTGCTGACCGAGGCACTGGGCCTGTTCAGCGGCCGCCCGCTCACCGGCATCCCCGGCCCCTATGCCGACACCCAGCGGCTCCGACTGGCCGAGCGCCAGGTGGCCGCCGCCGAGGACCTGTGCGCCGCCGCCCTCGCCATCGGCCAGCACGCGGAAATCGTCGGAGAGCTCAACAACCTGACGACGGAACATCCGCTGCGCGAACGGCTGCGCGAACTCCTGATGCTGGCGCTGTACCGCTGCGGCCGCCAGGCCGAGGCCCTCGGCGTCTACACCGACACCCGCAAACTGCTCATCGAGGAACTCGGGGTGGAACCGGGCGTCGGCCTGTCCACGATGCACACCCGCATCCTCGCGGCCGACCCCGCGCTCGCCCTCCCGGCCGTGCCCGAAGTGGCGGCGAAGGACCGGCCCACCGCCCCGGCGCCGGCCCAACTCCCGGCCGATGTCCTGGACTTCAGCGGCCGCACCGAGCTGGTGAGCGACCTCTCGACGGTCCTGATGAACGCCACCGGCCAGGCCGTGGTGGTCACTTCGCTGGCCGGCATCGGCGGCGTCGGGAAGACCACCCTCGCGGTCCACGTCGCCCACCGGGTCCGGGCCGAGTTCCCGGACGGACAGCTGTACGTCGACCTGCGCGGCGCCGGCGCCTCGCCGGCCGACCCGGTCGTCGTCCTCGGCGACTTCCTCCACGCCCTCGGTGTCACCGAGAACCCGGAGTCGATGGAGCAGCGCGCGGCGCTCTACCGCTCGCTGCTCGCCAACCGGCGGATGCTCATCCTGCTGGACAACGCACGGGACGCCGACCAGATCCGGCCGCTGATCCCGGGCGTCTCCGGCTGCGCGGTGCTCGCCACCAGCCGTTCCCGGCTCGCCGGCATCCCCGGCGCGCAACTGTTCGACGTCGAGGAGCTGACTCCGCGGGAGGCCCTGGCACTGTTCTCGGCCATCGTCGGGGAGCAGCGGGTCGCCGCGGAGCCGGAGGCGGCCATGGCGGTGGTCACCGCGTGCGGCTTCCTGCCGCTGGCGGTCCGCATCGCCGCCGCCCGGCTGGCCAGCCGGCCGCGGTGGAGCGTCTCCGACCTGGCCCGTCGGTTAGCCGACCAGCGTCACCGCCTGGACGAGCTCCAACTCGGCAACCTCGCCGTGGAGACCACCATCGGGCTCGGCTACGGACAGCTGTCCACGGCCGAGGCCCGCGCCTTTCGACTGCTCGCGCTGATCGACTCCCCCGACATCCCGCTCGCGGCCGCCGCGGCACTCCTCGGCGTGGACGAGGACACCGCCGAGGAGCTCGTCGAGGCCCTGGTGGAGGCGAACATGCTGGAGTGCTTCACCCCCGGCCGCTACCGCTACCACGATCTGCTCCGCCTCTACGCCCAGCGGCAGAACGACCGGTCGGGCGACGGCGGGGAGCAGGAACGGGCCGTCCTGCGGCTGCTCGACCTGCTGATCCCGACCGTCCGCAACGCGGCCCGGACCCTCGAACCGGACGACCCCGAGCCCGAGCTGCTCACCACGCCGTCCTCGCCCGGGATCGGCCTGCCGACCAGCGGTTCCGCTCAGTCCTGGCTCCGGAGCGAGAGCGCCCTCCTGCTCAACTCGACGGCGGCGGCGGCGAACGGGCCCCGCTCCTCGCAGCACGCGGCGATCGACCTGTTGATCCTGCTGTACGGCCTCGATCCGGACCCGACCCACGGCCCCCAGGTACGACCGGTCCTGGAAGCCCTCGGACGCGAGGCGGAGCTCCGCGACGACTCCGCCGCACTCGCCCGGGTGCACTTCGTCCTGGGTGCCCTGAACTACGTCACCAGTGACTTCCAGGGCGCCGAGCACTCGCTGCGCCGCAGTCTGGACCACCAGTCACCGGACGTCCCGACCGTCCAGCTGCTGGCCACCGCCAACATCCTGGGCGTGATCCTTAGCCTGGGCAACCGTCCGGCCGAGGCCCTGCCGTTCATGGAACAGGCCCGGGCCACCAGCCAGGCGGTCGGCGCGCCGACCGCCGAGGCCCGCATCGTCAGCAACATGGCCCGGGCACAGCACCGGCTCGGGATGACCGAGACGGCGGTCCGGTCCGCCGGTGACGGTGTCGCCGCCGCCCGGGAGTCCAAGAACGGCCCGCTGCTCGCCCAGACCCTCTACCAGCTGGGTGTGGTGCTCTCCGGCGGCGACGCCGTTCCGCACCTGCGGGAGGCGCACCGGCTCTACCAGTCGCAGCAGAACCCCCTGTGGGAGGGCTACACCCTGGCCAGGCTCGCCTCGGCCCTGCTGGTCGCCGAGCAGCCCGCCGAGGCGGCCTCGGCGGCCGACGAGTCGCTGGCGATCGGCCAGGAGCTGGGCTCCGCCTACTGCCAGGGCCTGGCGAACGCCGCACTGGGCGAGGCCCTGTTGGCGCTCGCCCAGCCGGCTCGCGGACTCGCCTGCCTCCAGGAGGCCCATGCGATCTTCACGCGGCTCGGTGTGCCTGAGGCCTCCCCCGTGGCGGACCTCATCTCCCAGCAGCACACCGAGCCCCTCTCTCCCCCCGCGCCGTAAGGCTTCCGCTCCCCCACGGAGAACCTCCCCCGTTCCGCGCGTCGGCGCCCCCGCAGCCCCCCGGCTGCGGGAGCGCCCTCAACGCTTCCCCGGCGCTGGACTCCACTGTGCACCGGACCGATTGACGTTCGATAAACGTCCGATAGTCAGCCTGCGGATCGGCAAAACCGCAGGTCATCGACGTTCCCCTGGCGCGCTGTCCGGCGTGCGTGGCCACGCGCACAACCCCGCCCGCACCCCCGTGCTTCCGCAACCCCGGCCACAACCGCCCAAGCGCGGCGAGTTGGCCGGAAAGGAACCCCACGGCACAGTGATCACGCATATTCTCAGATGCCAGTACGCACACGAGTGTCTGCTCGGAAACGCATCGGGGTGCAGTCCGTCCGCGTGGTGCGCAGAGCGTGACGTACCGCCACCGGCAGCGGCCCGCGGGGCCGCGGAGGAGCCACCGGAGGCCACGGGTGGAAGGGTGCCTCGCAACGTGACGACCGGACAGATATCGGACCCGTTCCCCGTCGACGAGGACGCCGGCGACGACGAACCCGAGGTACGGCGGCGGGCGGCCCGGGCACTGCAGGCGGTCGCCTTCGACACCATCGGCACGGAGTACGGCGAGGCGTTCCCCGCCAAGGACGGACAGCTGGCCTGCGGCCGGCGGCTGCTCGCCGAGCTCGAACCCGGCGCCCGGGTGCTGGACGTGGGCTGCGGCACCGGCGAACCGACCGTCCGCCAGCTGGTCGCCGACGGTCTGCGGGTGACCGGCGCGGACCTCTCCGACGGGATGCTCACGCTGGCCCGGCGGACCGCCTTCCCGGGCGTGTTCGCGCCGGTGTTCCATCGGATCGACCTGTACGATCTGGCCACCGAGCGTGCGGACCGGGTCTGGAACGCCCCCGAACTGGGGCCGGACGGCCGGGGCCGGTTCGCCGCCGTCACCGCGTTCTTCTCGCTGATCCTGCTGCCGCAGGACGAGATCCCGACCGTGCTGCGGCAGCTGCGCGAACTCCTGCGGCCGGGCGGACTGCTGGCGCTCGGTATGGTCGAGGCGGACCTGGATCACGTTCCGCTTCCGTTCCTTGGCAGAGAGCTGCGGATCAGTGGGTATCTGAGGGAGGATCTGGAGCGGGTTCTGGTCTCGGCCGGCTTCGCCGTCGAGGAGTGCTCGGGGCATCCGTACGCACCGGCCAGTACCTCGCTGCCGCCGGAGGAACAGCTGTTCCTGCGCTGTCGACGCGTCGGCTGATCGAACCGGGACAGGGCCGGCCGCACCCGCGGCCGGTGCAACAGAACAGCTCACCGACCACACCGAATCCAGGACAGGCAGCCGTGCGCGACCAGCTCAAGACCGAGGCGGAGCAGCCGCCCGCCGTCCCGGGCCAGCGCCGCCAGGTCCCGGCCGCGACACCGGCCCCGGCGACGGCCCTGCCGGCAGCCCCGGTACGACGGGCGGGCGCACGGCCGGAACGCACCGAGATGGCGGACCGCCTGGCGTACCTCGACTCGGCGACCCGGCGGATCAACAGCGCCCTCGACCTCGCCGCGACGCTGCGCAACATCGGCCGGGTGCTGGTCCCGACGCTCGCCGACGCCGCCGTCGTCCACCTGCGCGACCCGCTGCCCAACGTCGAACGCGAACCCGGCTTCCCGGAGGAGCTGCGGATACACCACAGCACCGGCACCCGGATCGGCCGCCGCGGCCGCCCGAGCGGTCTGGACGACCGGCGCCGCTCCCGCTACGGCGCCCGCTCGACCGCCGACGGCGGCCCGGCCACCCCGGTGACCCGCGGCGGGGCGCTCGCCCACGCCCTGCTGAGCCGCCGCCCCGCCGAGGCCGCCGTCCTCGGCACCCCCGCCGCCGAACGCGCCGAGACGCTGCTGCGCGAGCTGTACGGCACCCGCGGGGTGGCCCGGCTGGCCGCCGGGACCTCCGTCCTCGCCCTGCCGCTGCGCGGGCGCAAGGCCGTGCTCGGGCTGCTGATACTGATCCGCCGCCCTCCCGAACGCACCGGCCGCCCGGTCTTCGACGCCGCGGACACCGCGACCGCCGCGCACCTCGCCACCCAGGCCGGGCTGGCCGTGGACACCGCACTGCGCTACGCCCGCGAGTGGGAGATCGCCAACGAACTCCAGCGCAGCATGCTGCCGCTGCGCCTGCCGCAGTCGCACGGCGTCCGGATCGCCCAGCGCTACCTGCCCGGCGAGCGCGGCGCACAGGTCGGCGGGGACTGGTACGACGCCGTCCCGCTGCCCGGCAACCGGGTCGCCCTGATCGTCGGCGACGTGATGGGCCACTCCCTCACCTCGGCCGCCATCATGGGCCAGCTGCGCACCAGCGCCCAGACCCTGGCCGCCCTCGACCTGCCGCCCCACGAGGTGCTCTACCACCTGGACGAACAGGCCCAGCGGCTCGGCCGGGAACAGCACCTGGCCACCTGCGTCTACGCGGTGTACGACCCGATCGCCAACCGGGTGGTGATGGCCAACGCCGGACACGTCCCACCGGTGCTGGTCCGCCCGGACGGCATCGCCGAGCTGGTCGAACTGGACTCCGGGGCACCGATCGGCGTCGGCGGGGTGGACTTCAACTCCGTCGAACTGCCCGCACCGCCCGGCTCGGCCCTGCTGCTGTTCACCGACGGCCTGGTGGAGACCCGCACCCGCCCGATCAGCGACGGCCTGGAGATGCTGCGCGCCCGGATCGCCGCCGCCCGCTGGCAGTCCCCCGAGCAGCTGTGCCAGGAGGCGCTGCGGATCCTGCCGCCCGGCGACCGCGGCGACGACATCGCCCTGCTCGGCGCCTGCTTCGACGGCATCCCGGCCGGGGACGTCGCCCACTGGTACCTCCAGCCGCGCAACGAGACTCCGGGCCGGGCCCGCCGACTGGCCGCGCACACGCTGCGCCGCTGGGGGCTGGACGAGCTGAGCGAGGCGACCGAGCTGATGGTCAGCGAGCTGGTCACCAACGCCGTCCAGCACGCGACCCGGCCGGTCACCCTGAGCCTGGTGCGCACCGCCCGGCTGCGCTGCGAGGTCGGCGACGACAGCCCGCTGCTGCCGCGCCCGCGCCGCACCGGGCCGGAGGACGAACGCGGGCGCGGGCTGCAGATAGTGGCCCGGTGCGCGGACCGCTGGGGTGCGACCAGGCTGGGCACCGGCAAGGTGGTCTGGTTCGAACAGCGGCTGCCCGCGGGGATGTGACCGCGCTCCTCCAACGCGGGGGCGCGAACGCGCGCGGGGGCGCCCGGCGGGAACGGATCCCACCGGG
>NZ_JBIVVI010000394.1:0-7022 GCF_044757675.1 Kitasatospora sp. NPDC091257 | reverse complement strand
GCTCCGGATACCCCCGTGGGGTCACCTGGGCGGTTCGGGCTCCGGGTCGGGTGCGGCACAATGGAAGGCTGCAAGCCGAATTACTCCCGACGACGCCGGAGCGATCTCACGTGGCGGAATACATCTACACGATGCGCAAGGTGCGCAAGGCTCACGGAGACAAGGTCATCCTTGACGACGTGACGCTCAGCTTCCTCCCCGGAGCGAAGATCGGCGTCGTGGGCCCCAACGGCGCCGGTAAGTCCACCGTGCTGAAGATGATGGCCGGCCTGGAGCACCCCTCCAACGGCGACGCCTTCCTCTCGCCGGGCTTCACCGTCGGCATGCTGCTCCAGGAGCCGCCGCTGGACGAGTCCAAGACCGTCCTGGAGAACGTCGAGGACGGCGTCAAGGAGATCAAGGGGAAGCTCAACCGCTTCAACGAGATCGCCGAGCTGATGGCGACCGACTACTCGGACGCGCTGCTGGACGAGATGGGCAAGCTCCAGGAGGACCTGGACCACGCCAACGCCTGGGACCTCGAGGCCCAGCTGGAGCAGGCCATGGACGCGCTGGGCTGCCCGCCCGGCGACTGGCAGGTCACCAAGCTCTCCGGTGGCGAGAAGCGCCGCGTGGCGCTCTGCAAGCTGCTGCTGGAGGCCCCCGACCTGCTGCTGCTCGACGAGCCCACCAACCACCTGGACGCCGAGTCGGTGAACTGGCTGGAGCAGCACCTGGCCAAGTACGCCGGCACCGTCGTCGCCGTCACCCACGACCGGTACTTCCTGGACAACGTGGCCGGCTGGATCCTGGAGCTCGACCGCGGCCGCGCGATCGGCTACGAGGGCAACTACTCCACCTACCTGGAGAGCAAGCAGTCGCGCCTCAAGGTCGAGGGGCAGAAGGACGCCAAGCGCGCCAAGCGCCTCAAGGAGGAGCTGGAGTGGGTCCGCTCCAACGCCAAGGGCCGTCAGGCGAAGTCCAAGGCCCGTCTGGCCCGCTACGAGGAGATGGCGGCCGAGGCGGACAAGATGCGGAAGCTGGACTTCGAGGAGATCCAGATCCCGCCGGGCCCGCGTCTGGGCAGCGTCGTCATCGAGGTCGAGAACCTCAACAAGGCCTTCGGTGAGAAGATCCTGATCGACGACCTGAGCTTCACCCTGCCGCGCAACGGCATCGTCGGCATCATCGGCCCGAACGGCGCCGGCAAGACCACCCTGTTCAAGATGCTCCAGGACCTGGAGACCCCGGACAGCGGCACGGTCAAGGTCGGCGAGACCGTCAAGATCAGCTACGTCGACCAGACCCGCTCCAACATCGACCCGAAGAAGACCCTCTGGGAGGTCGTCTCCGACGGTCTGGACTGGATCAACGTCGGCCAGGTCGAGATGCCGTCCCGCGCCTACGTGTCGGCCTTCGGCTTCAAGGGCCCGGACCAGCAGAAGCCGGCCGGCGTGCTCTCCGGTGGTGAGCGCAACCGCCTGAACCTGGCGCTCACCCTCAAGCAGGGCGGCAACCTGCTGCTGCTCGACGAGCCCACCAACGACCTGGACGTGGAGACGCTCTCCTCGCTGGAGAACGCCCTGCTGGAGTTCCCCGGCTGCGCCGTGGTCATCTCCCACGACCGCTGGTTCCTGGACCGAGTGGCCACCCACATCCTCGCCTACGAGGGCGACAGCAAGTGGTTCTGGTTCGAGGGCAACTTCGAGTCGTACGAGAAGAACAAGATCGAGCGGCTCGGCGCCGACGCCGCCCGTCCGCACCGGGCCACGTACAAGAAGCTGACCCGAGGCTGACACCCAGCCGTCACAACGGCCCGGCAGACTGCCCTCCGGGGCGGCCTGCCGGGCCGCGGCCCGTCGCCACCGTCCGCCGCGTCGCGTCCCACGCCACCGGCGGTGGACGGCGGCGGGCGACCGGACACCGAGGAGAACTGCCGTGGCTCGCCACATCTACGCCTGCCCGCTGCGCTGGTCCGACATGGACGCCTTCGGGCACGTCAACAACGTGGTCTTCCTGCGCTACCTGGAGGAGGCCCGGATCGACTTCATGTTCACCCAGGCCGCCGCGGCCGGCGCCGGGGAGTTCGCGGGCGGCTCGGTGGTGGCCCGCCACGAGATCGACTACAAGCGTCCGCTGGTGCACCGGCCCGAGCCGGTCACCATCGAGACCTGGGTGACGAAGATCGGCGGCGCCTCGCTGACGGTCTCGTACGAGATCAAGGACGTCGCCGAGGACGGCAGCGACATCGTGTACGTCCGGGCGTCCACCGTGGTCGTCCCCTACGACCTGGCCGAGGGCCGGCCGCGCCGGATCTCGCCGGTGGAGCGGGAGTTCCTCGGCCGCTTCATGGACGTAGAGCCGGCCGTCGCCACCGTCTGACCCCACCTGACGATTCGAGCTGAACCGCTGTGACCATCACCGCCCGTCTCGCCCTGACCGACACCGGGGAGGCCGCCGACCTCTCCGCCTTCCTGCTGCGCCTGCTGCGCTTCGACCGGGCGGCGGCCGTCCGGCTCCAGGCGGTGGGCCCGGGCGACGGCGACGGCGTGCTGGCGGTCTTCGGACGGCTGCCGCTGGGCGGTTCGGGCGCGCTGGCGGTCCGTACCGTGCGGCTGGGCGGTCTGGACGGCCCGGTGGACCTGACCGTCTCGGCGGGCCAGCTGCTGGACGGCGTGGACGCCGAGGCGGGCGCCGTCGCGCTGCCCGCGCCGGTGACCGGCCCGGCCTGGGCCGGGCTGCTGCCGCCGCGCACCGGCTGGCGGCCGGTGGGCGCCCCGCCGGTGGCCGAGGTGTACCCCGAACTCATGGCCGGGGTGCAGGAGTTCCGCGAGCGCAGCGAGGCCGTCCCGGCCCACCACCGCGGCCGCACGGTGCTGGACGCGCTGGCCGACGAGATCTGGTCCCGCCCGGTCACGGTGCTGCCCGAGCTGCCGCTGCGCGCGCTGCACGCCGCGTACGTGATCGGCTTCCTGCGGCCCGGTGCCCCGCTGACCGTGCACCGGGCGGGCGGCTGGTTGCGGCTGAGCGCCCCGGCGGGCTCGGTGGCGGTGCGCACGGTGGCCGCGCCGGGCGCGGGGCTGGGGCTCAGCCCGGTCCGGTAGCCGGGCCCGCAAAACCTCGGCCCGCAAGCCCCGGCCCGCAAGCCCGGCCCGCAAGCCCGGGAAGACCCCGGAAAGGCCCCGGTAAGACCCCGGGAACGGCCTCAGCCCGGGGTGTTGATCATCGAGGCGGCGGCATAGGTCAGGTACTCGAGCAGCTGCTGCTCGTGCTCGGCCGGCAGCTCCAGGCTCGCCACGGCCGCCCGCATGTGGGTGAGCCAGGCGTCGTGCGCGGCCTTGTCGACCTTGAACGGCGCGTGCCGCATCCGCAGCCGGGGGTGGCCGCGCCGCTCGCTGTAGGTGCGCGGGCCGCCCCAGTACTGCATCAGGAAGAGGGCCATCCGCTCCTCGGCCGGCCCGAGGTCCTCCTCGGGGTACATCGGCCGCAGCAACTCGTCCTCGGCGATGCCCTCGTAGAACCGGTGGGCGAGCCGCCGGAAGGCCGGCTCACCGCCGACCTGGTCGTAGAAGGTCTCCTCGCTCAACGTGCCTCGCCGGATCTCTCTCACCCGACCATGGTCGCAGACGCCGACGGGGTCGTACACCGGGACCAAAGGCGTACGACCCCGTCGGGATCGGTGGACGTCAACCGGGGAGGGTCAGTCCTCCCAGCGGAACAGCTTCCAGGAGATGCCGGTCAGCACGGCCGCGAAGAGCAGCAGGCCGCCCATGGTCGGCAGGGCGTCCATGACGCCGCCGCCGCGGGTGAGCACCGACTGGGCGGAGTTGACCAGGTAGTGCAGCGGCATGACCTCGGAGACGGCCTTCAGCCAGCCCGGGGCGCCGTCCAGCGGGAAGAACGAGCCGGACAGGAAGGACATCGGCAGCACGATGATCTGCGAGATGCCGTTGGCCGCCTCCTCGGTCTTGGCGACCGAGCCGGCCAGCAGGCCGATCGACATGAAGGCGAGCGTCGCGCAGGCCACCAGCGGGATGACCAGCCACCAGTTGCCGGTGAGCTTGAGCCCGAAGAAGCTCGTCGCGACCACCAGGAAGACGGCGGTCTGCAGGAACGCGGTCAGCAGCGAGACCAGGATCCGGGAGCTGACCACGGTTCCGGCGTTGATCGGGGCCAGCCGCAGCCGCCGCAGCACCTTGGACTTGCGCCAGTTGACCAGCGTCAGCGCGGCACCGAACACCGCGCCGGTGGCGACGGCCCAGCCGAGCAGGCCGGGGGTGAGGAACTGGATCGGCTTGAGCGACTTGTCCTCGACCTGCTGGGAGTCCAGCACGAAGGCCGGCTTCTGGCCGGTGGCCGCCTGGTTGGCGGTCTGGACCACCGAGTTGAGGATGCCCTGGAGCGCGCCGGCGCGGACCTGGTCGGCGGCGGTGTAGCGCAGCTCGACCGTGCCGTCCGGGCCCTGCTTGATCAGCGCGTCGTAGTCGCCCTTGCGGACCTTCTCCAGCGTGGCGGCCTCGTCGTCGGTCTTCGTGATGGTGAGGACCTTGTCCAGCCCGGCCCGCTCGTCGCCCTGGATCGAGTCGAACAGCTTCACCGCGCCGACCTGGGCCACCTTGGCGTGGGGGCTGCCGGAGCCCTTGGTCACGCTGCCGAAGAACACCAGGAACACCAGCGGGAACAGCAGGATGAAGAAGGTCGCGGTGCGGTCGCGCTTCATCCCGAGCAGCATGGCGCGGGACAGGCTCCAGAACGCGCTGACCCGCTCCCGCTCGTCGGTGGCGGGGCCGCCGCGCCGGGCCGGGGCCTGCGGCTCGGTGGAGGTGCTGGCGGTCATGCGCGGAACTCCCGTCCGGTCAGCTGGAGGAAGACGTCCTCCAGGGTGGCGCCGCGCACTTCCAGGCCGCGCAGCGCGTTCTGCTCGGCGAGGACGCTGAGCACCGGGGCCGGAACGCGGGTGGAGACGGAGAGCGAGACGGTGTCGTCCTCCAGGTTGGCGATGTCCGCGCCGGCCGCGGTCATCAGCTCCCGGGCCCGGGCGAGCGGGAGTTGGCCGGAGGCCACGCTGATCCGGACGGTGTCGTCGATCTCGCGGATCAGCGCCGCCGGGGCGCCGGTGTGAAGGATCTTGCCGTGGTCCATGATCGAGACCCGGTCGCAGAGCACCTCGGCCTCGTCCAGGTAGTGCGTGGTCAGCACGACCGTGCGGCCCTCGGCGTTGATGTCCCGCAGGAGGTCCCACAGGTTGCGCCGGGACTGCGGGTCGAGTCCGGTGGTGGGCTCGTCCAGGAAGACGAGCTCCGGGTCGTGCGCCAGCGCGCAGGCGATCGACAGGCGCTGGGCCTGGCCGCCGGACATCTGGTCGGTCAGGGTCTCGGCCTTGTCCGAGAGGCCGACCCGCTCCAGCATCGCATCGGCCCGCTTGGGGCCGACCCCGTAGAACGACGCGAAGGTGCGGATGGTCTCCCGGGCCGTCAGTTTCCGGAAGAAAGCGGTCGCCTGGAACTGCACGCCGATTCGCGGCAGCAGTTTCGGATTGCGCGGCCAGGGCTCCATGCCCAGCAGCTGGATCCGGCCCTCGTCCGGTTTCCGGACTCCTTCCAGGATCTCCATCGTGGTGGTCTTCCCGGCGCCGTTGGGGCCCAGGATCCCGTAGAACTCGCCGGCCTCGACGGTGAACGACACCCCGTCGACGGCCTGCACATCCCCGTACCGCTGACGTATGCCGTCAGCGGATATAGCAGCAGTCATGTGGCCTGAGCCTAGGGGCTGCGAAGGCTCCTGTGCACATCCGTGCGAGCGAATTTGCGGATATTTTGAAGAGGACTCAAACAAAGTCGGGGCGGGCGGATGTCGAATTCCGCCCGGCCCGACCGGAGTTGGCGCTGATGGCCCATCAGGGAATGATGTGGCGGTCTTTCAGCCGCGGTGCACGGTGATGGTGGTCCAGGCGCCGACGTGGATCCGGTCGCCGTCGTTCAGCGGGATCGCGGTGTGCGGGGTGATCGGCTCCGCACCGCCGTTCACGGTGGTGCCGTTGGTCGAGTCCTGGTCGACCAGGACCCAGCTGCCGTCCGCCTGTTCGGCGAGCAGCGCGTGCTGGTGCGAGGCGCCCGGGTCCTCCGGCGGGACGGACAGGTCGATCTCCGGCACCGTGCCGCGGTGCTGGCTGCGCCGTCCGATCCGCAGCTGGCCGCGGCCGGTCAGCGGGATCCGGCGCTCGGGGCAGTACGGCGGGAAGAACAGGCCGGCCGCCTCGGGGCCGCTGCGGGCCATCATCTCGGTGAAGTAGTCCCGGTCGGCCGCGACCACGGCGATCCAGTTGGTCCGCACCGGCTCGGCCGGGGCGGGTTCCTGGGGTTGCTGCGGCTGTGCCTGCTGTGCCTGCTGCGGCGGGGCCAGGTGGAAGGAGGTGCCGAAGTCGCCGCCGCGGCTGTTCGGGCCGGGGCCGGCCGGGTGGGCGTAGACCGGGCCGGAGTCCTCGCGCACGGAGGTGTCGGGGAACGCGCCCTTCGGCGCGGGCCCCTCGCCCCCGGCGTGGTGGCCGGGAGGTGCCGTCGGCCCGGTGCCGGGCTGGGCGGGCGGGTAGCCGTAGGTGTGCGGATGTCCGGGGGCCTGCGGCTGCTGCTGGACGGGCGGCGCGACGGCCTGCTGGGCGGCCGGCGGCTGTCCGAACGGTGACTCTCCGAACGGCGGCTGGCCGGCCGGGGCGTGACCGAACGGCGGCTGGCCGAACGGGGGCTGTTCGAACGGCGGCTGGCCGGCCGGGGCGTGACCGGGCGGGGCCTGCGGCGGGGTGCCGCCGTAGGCCGCCGGGATGTTCAGCGGCGGCTGCTGGGCCGGGCCGGGCGGGAGGTGGCCGGCGCCGGGCGCCTGGCGGCGCGAGGGCGTGGAGAGCTCGTAGTCGTAGCCGCACTCCTCGCAGAACCGTCCGGTCTGCGGGCTGCGGCAGATCGGGCAGACGGCCAGGCCCGCGGTGAGGCCCTGTGGCCCGGCCTGGGGCTGGACGGCCCCGTGCGGGGGCGGGGGCCCCCTGCCCGGGG
>NZ_JBIVVI010000393.1:0-7042 GCF_044757675.1 Kitasatospora sp. NPDC091257 | reverse complement strand
GGTTCGAGAGCTGACCCCGGCCGCCCCCGGCGGTCGAGCGACCTGCCGCCGGGGGGCCGGAACCCGGTACCCTTCCGACATGAGTGGTGACAACAGCAGCGGCCAGCCGCAGGGGCGGTTCCGCCGCATGCTCAGCCGGCTGACCTCCTCGGCCGAGGAGCTGGACGCCGAGGAGCTGCGTCAGGAGATCGCCGCGGAGTCCGGCTGCACGCCGATCGCCGGCTGCGGGGACCGTGATCTGGTCACCGTCGCAGGCACGCTGCGCACGGTGACGCTGCGCCCCCGGGCGGGTGTGCCCGCCCTGGAGGCCGAACTCTTCGACGGTACCGAGGCGCTGGACGTGGTCTGGCTCGGCCGCCGTTCGATCGCAGGGATAGAGCCCGGCCGCCGGCTGGTCGCCAGCGGCCGCATCGGTCACGCACGCGGGCGCCGCGTGCTGTTCAACCCCCGCTATGAGCTGCGTCCGGTCGGACACGGGAGCGAATGAGCGTGAGCAACCAGCCCGGCGGCGAGGCCGCCGCCCAGCTCGACCTGGCCGTCGACCCCGCGGACGCGGAGGCCGCCCGCAGGGCCGCCTCCAAGGAGGCCGCCGACACCGTGCTCCAGGCCTTCGGCGGCGTGCGCGGCATGATCGACATGACGCTGCCAGGCCTGGTCTTCATCGTCACCTACAACCTGACCCACCAGGTCAGCACCTCGGCCTGGGCCGCGCTGGGCCTGAGCGCCCTGTTCGTGGTGGCCCGGCTGGCGAAGCGGCAGACCATCCAGCACGCCTTCAGCGGGGTGTTCGGTGTCGCCCTCGGCGCCTGGATCTCGATGAAGAGCGGCAAGGCCGAGGACTTCTACCTGCCCGGCCTGCTCTGGAACGTCGGCTACTGCATCGCCCTGGCGGCCTCCGCGCTGGCGCGCTGGCCGATGATCGGGGTGATGCTCGGCCCGATCACCGGCGAGATGTTCACCTGGCGCAAGGAGAACCCGGGCCGCCTGGCCGCCTACACCAAGGCGACCTGGGCCTGGGTGCTGATCATGGGCCTGAAGCCGGTGATCCTCTTCCCGCTGTACTTCACCCACAACGTCAACCTGCTGGGCTGGCTGAAGGTCGCCCTCGGCATCCCGCCGATGCTGCTGGCGATGTACGTGACCTGGCAGATCCTGCTGAAGGCGCCGCCGCCGATCAAGGCGCAGCTGGACGAGGAGGAGCCGGCGAAGTAGCCGCCTCCCGGTCGGCCGGGAGGCCGGTCCGAACGACGGCGAAGGGCCCGCACCCCGACGAGGGGTGCGGGCCCTTCCGCTGTGCCCGCGGGGCTACTGGGCGCCCGAGGTCGCCGAGAGGAGCTGCTCCAGCTCCTCCTCGCGCTCCTGCGCGGCGACGAAGAGCAGCTCGTCGCCGCCCTCCAGGGTGTCGTCCTTGCCCGGCACCAGCACCCGGCCCTCGCGGATGATGGTCACCAGCGCGGTGTCCTGCGGCCAGGCCACGTCGCCGACCCGGATGCCGACGAGCTCGGTGTCGGAGGCCAGGGTCAGTTCGACCAGGTTGGCGTTGCCCTGGCTGAAGCGCATCAGGCGGACCAGGTCGCCGACGCTGACCGCCTCCTCGACCAGCGCGGACATCAGCCGCGGGGTGGAGACGGCGACGTCCACGCCCCAGGACTCGTTGAAGAGCCACTCGTTCTTGGGGTTGTTCACGCGGGCGACCACCCGCGGCACCGCGTACTCGGTCTTGGCGAGCAGCGAGACGACCAGGTTGACCTTGTCGTCACCGGTCGCGGCGATCACCACGTGGCAGCGCTGGAGCGCGGCCTCGTCCAGCGAGGTGATCTCGCAGGCGTCGGCCAGCAGCCACTCCGCCATCGGAACCCGCTCCACCGAGATGGAGTTGGGGTTCTTGTCTATCAGCAGGACCTCGTGGCCGTTCTCCAGCAGCTCGCCCGCGATCGAGCGGCCCACGGCACCGGCCCCGGCAATGGCGACCCGCATCAGTGACCCTCCTCCTTCGGTCCCTGCGCGAACGCGGCCTCGACGGCCGTCAGGTCGGCCCGGCGCAGCATCACGTGCACCAGGTCGCCCTCCTGCACCACCATCTGCGGCGAGGGGAGCATTCCCTCGCCGAGCCGGGTGACGAACGCCACCCGGGTGCCGGAGGCCTCCTCCAGCCTGCTGATCCGGTGGCCGATCCAGCGCGGGTCGTACGCGACCTCGGCGAGCTGCACGCCACCGCTCGGGTCCTGCCACAGCGGCTCGGCGCCGCTCGGCAGCAGTCGGCGCAGCATCTGGTCGGCGGTCCAGCGGACCGTCGCGACGGTGGGGATGCCCAGGCGCTGGTACACCTCGGCGCGGCGGGGGTCGTAGATCCGGGCGGCGACGTTCTCGACGCCGAAGTTCTCCCGGGCCACCCGTGCGGCGATGATGTTGGAGTTGTCGCCGCTGGAGACCGCGGCGAAGGCGCCGGCCTCCTCGATGCCCGCCTCGCGCAGGGTGTCCTGGTCGAAGCCGACGCCGGTGACCCGGCGGCCGTTGAACCCGGCGCCCAGCCGGCGGAACGCGGTCGGGTCCTGGTCGACCACGGCCACCGAGTGGCCCTGTTTCTCCAGGGCTCTGGCGAGGGCGGAGCCCACGCGGCCGCAGCCCATGATCACGATGTGCACCGGCGCTTACCTCACCCGTCCCGAAGGGGCCTTGACCTGCGCAAACACCGTTCAGCTCCGTTTCCCGCCCGGTCGTCCGGGACGAGGTTCCTCGTGGGGGCGCCGACCCGGCAACGCTCGACAACCAGAGTGTTGCCCGCCGACTCGTATCCGACACGCTAGCCGGTCCACCGAACGCAGTCGCGACGAAGGGGGGGACAAACGGCGGAGCCTTGACCGGGGAGCCCCTACGATTCCTTAACGTGCCTATGCCGACTGACCTTCCGAAACGCATCCTGATCGGGCGCGCCCTACGCAGCGACAAGCTGGGCGAGACGCTTCTGCCCAAGCGGCTCGCGCTGCCCGTGTTCGCCTCGGACGCGCTCTCCTCGGTCGCGTACGCCCCCGAGGAGATCCTGCTCACCCTCTCCATCGCGGGCGCCTCGGCGATCCATTTCTCCTGGCAGATCGGCGTCGTCGTGGCGATCGTGATGCTCGCCGTGGTCGCCTCGTACCGGCAGAACGTGCACGCCTACCCCAGTGGTGGCGGTGACTACGAGGTCGCGACCGTCAACCACGGTCCGGCCGCCGGTCTGGTGGTCGCCAGCGCCCTGATGGTCGACTACGTGCTCACCGTGGCCGTGTCGACCACCTCGGGCGTCGCCAACGTCGTCTCCGCGGTGCCCGCGCTGCGCGGCCACGAACCGGTCCTGTCGGTGATCGTGGTCGTGCTGCTGATGGGCATGAACCTGCGAGGCGTGCGCGAGTCCGGGAGCGCCTTCGCCGTTCCCACCTACGCCTTCATGGTCGGCGTGATCGGGATGGTCGGCTACGGGGTGTTCCGGCACTTCGTGCTCGGCCAGGACATGCCCGCCGAGAGCGCCGGGTTCCACCTCGCCGCCACTCCCGGCAACGACTCGCTGGCCGGCTTCGCGATGGTGTTCCTGCTGCTGAAGGCGTTCTCCTCGGGCTGTGCCGCGCTCACCGGTGTCGAGGCGATCTCCAACGGCGTGCCGGCCTTCCGCAAGCCCAAGAGCAAGAACGCGGCCACCACGCTGCTGATGATGGCGAGCATCGCCGTCGTGATGTTCATGGGCATCATCTGGCTGGCCCGGCTGACCGGTGTCCAGATGGCCGAGAACCCGGCCGAACAGCTCGTCGGCACCTCGCCGGACTACCACCAGAAGACCGCGCTGGCGCAGATCAGCGAGGCCGTGTTCAACAACTTCACGCCCGGCTTCTACTTCGTCGCGGCCGTCACCGGGCTGATCCTGGTGCTCGCCGCCAACACCGCCTTCAACGGCTTCCCGGTGCTCGGCTCGATCCTCGCCCAGGACCGCTACCTGCCGCGCCAGCTGCACACCCGCGGCGACCGGCTGGCCTTCTCCAACGGCATCATCCTGCTGGCGATCGCCGCGATCCTGCTGATCCTCGCCTTCGACGCCGACCCGACCCGGCTGATCCAGCTCTACATCGTCGGCGTCTTCGTCGCCTTCAACATGAGCCAGTCCGGCATGATCCGGCACTGGACCCGGCTGCTGCGCACCGAGACCGACCCGGCCAAGCGCCGCCACATGCAGCGCAGCCGGGCGATCAACGCCTTCGGCCTGGTGATGACCATGGCCGTGCTGATCGTCGTCCTGGTCACCAAGATCAGCCACGCCTGGATCGCGATCGCCGCGATGGCCGTGCTGTTCGTGATGATGAAGGGCATCCGGCGGCACTACGACCGGGTCTCCGACGAGCTCATCGCCGCCGAGGAGCCGGACGACGTGGTGCTGCCCACCCGGGTGCACGCCATCGTGCTGGTCTCCAAGCTGCACAAGCCGGCGCTGCGCGCCCTGGCGTACGCCAGGCTGGCCCGGGCCCACACGCTGGAGGCCGTCACGGTCAACGTCGACCCGGCGGACACCGCGGCGCTGCGGCGGGAGTGGGACGAGCGCGGCATCGAGGTGCCGCTCAAGGTGCTGGACTCGCCGTACCGCGAGATCACCGGGCCGGTCCTGGACTACGTGAAGAACCTGCGGCGCAGCAGCCCGCGGGACGTGGTCTCGGTCTACATCCCGGAGTACGTGGTCGGCCACTGGTACGAGCACCTGCTGCACAACCAGAGCGCGCTGCGGCTCAAGGGGCGGCTGCTGTTCAAGCCCGGTGTGATGGTCACTTCGGTACCGTGGCAGCTGGAGTCCTCGGAGCGGCGCAAGCCGCAGAAGGCCTGGTCGGCGCCGGGTGCCGTCCGGCGTGGCGAGCCACGCGCGCCGAAGGCCGTAAAGTCGAAGGATTCCGTCTCCACCGGTTCGAACGCCGGGGACACCTCCGACCGCAGCAAGGACTCCTCCCAGTGACCCGCAACACTCCGCCCCGTTCCTCGGGCTCCTCCGGCAAGGGCGCCCGCCGGGGCGGCTCCCAGCCCGGGCAGGTCTCCCGGCCGCGCTGGGGCCGGCCGGCCCGTCCGGAGGCCACCGACCGCGACGGCCTCACCGCGCGCACCGCGCCGATCGTCCCGGGCGAGCGGGAGGACCGGGAGCCCGCCGGGCCGGCCGCCGGCAAGGGCGCCGCGGGCAAGACGTCCGCGGGCAAGGCGTCCGCCGGCAAGGCCTCCGGCAAGAGCGCGCCGAAGGGCGCCGGCAAGGGTGCCGCCCAGGACGCGCCGAAGGGCGCTGCCGGGGCCGGCCGGAAGGCGCCGCGCAAGCAGGCGGTGCGGCCGCCCAAGGCGCTGCGCGCCGGTGCCGCGCGGCCGTCGCGGCCCGAGACGCCGTCCGGGGAGCCGCTGGCCGGGCAGCGCTACGAGGTCGAGGTCGGCCCGGTCGCGCACGGCGGCGGGCACTGCGTGGCCCGGCACGAGGGCCGGGTGCTGTTCGTGCGGCACGCGCTGCCCGGTGAGAAGGTCGTCGCGCTGGTGACCGACGGGACCACCACCTCGCGGTTCCTGCGGGCCGACGCGGTGGAGGTGCTGGAGCCGTCCAAGGACCGGATCGAGGCGCCCTGCCCGTTCGCCGGTCCGGGCAAGTGCGGCGGCTGCGACTGGCAGCACGTCACCCCGGGCGGGCAGCGCAAGCTCAAGGCGGCGGTGCTGACCGAGCAGCTGGCCAAGCTCGCCGGGCTCACCCCGGCCGAGGCGGGCTGGGACGGCAGCGTCGAGCCGGTCGGCGGCAAGCTTCCGGCCGGGCAGGTGCCGGCCTGGCGCACCCGGGTGCAGTACGCGGTCGACGCCGGGACCGGGAAGGTCGGCCTGCGCAAGCACCGCTCGCACGAGGTGCAGCCGGTGGACCGCTGCCTGATCGCCGCCGAGGGCGTCACCGAGCTGGGCATCGAGGCCCGCGACTGGCCGGGGGTGGCGAGCGTCGAGGTGATCGCCGCGACCGGCTCCTCGGACCGCCAGGTGGTGCTCACCCCGCGGCCGGGCGCCCAGCTGCCGCTGGTCGAGCTGGACAAGCCGGTGTCGATCGCCCGGGTGGACGAGCAGGGCGACGTGCACAAGGTGCACGGGCGCGGCTTCGTGCGCGAGCGGGCCGCCGGGCGGACCTGGCGGATCAGCAACGGCGGCTTCTGGCAGATCCACCCGGAGGCGCCGGACACCCTGGTCGACGCCGTGCTGGACGGGCTGGACCCGCAGTGGGGCGAGAACGCGCTCGACCTGTACTGCGGCGTCGGCCTGTTCGCGGGCGCGCTGGCCGACCGGGTCGGCGAGGACGGTGCGGTGCTCGGCATCGAGTCCGCCAAGCAGGCCGTGGTCGACGCCCGGCACAACCTGGCCGCGCTGGACAACGTGCAGATCGAGTGCGACCGGGTCGAGACGCTGCTGCCGCGCACCGGTATCACCGCCACCGACCTGGTCGTGCTGGACCCGCCGCGCTCGGGCGCGGGCCGCGAGACCGTCGCCCACCTGGTCGGCCTGGAGGCGCGCCGGATCGCGTACGTGGCCTGCGACCCGGCGGCGCTCGCGCGGGACCTGAAGTTTTTCCGCGAGGGCGGCTACCGTCCGGTGTCGCTGCGGGCCTTCGACCTGTTCCCGATGACCCACCACTTCGAGTGCGTGGCGATCCTGGAGCCGGTCGGGCAGTGATTCCGGGCTGATCCCGGGCTGATCCCGGGCGTCGGGAGTCACGGCAGGAGGCGGTCACCCGTTCGGGGTGGCCGCCTCCTGCCGCGTCCGGGGCCGGCTACTCGTTGTGCTCCTCCTCGTCGACGCTGTGCGGCAGGTCGATGCCGTGCTGGGCGGCGAGCCGCAGGAGCGCGGCGACCCGGCCCTCGTACGCCTGGACGCCGTCGGCGTCCTCCTCGGCCCGGGCCGCCGCGAGGTCCCGGCGGGCCTGGGCGAGCTGCTCGCGCAGCTCCTGGTCGAACATGGCTGTCATCGGTAGGCCTCCGCACCGGTCGGCGCCCGCCGCTCGTCTGCACCTCCGGCTGGCCCAACA
>NZ_JBIVVI010000392.1:0-7055 GCF_044757675.1 Kitasatospora sp. NPDC091257 | reverse complement strand
GGGTGCTCGGCGCGGTGGCCGCGGGGGAGTTGCTCGGGGTGCCGTCGGCCGAGTCCTGGTCGTCCTCCGATCCCGAGCTGCTGCACGAGCTGACCAGCAGGGCGGTGGCGGTGGCGAGGGCCAGGGTGGCCGGAAGCAGCCGGTTGCGACGGTTCACGGTAGTCGAACTCCGGATCGGGTCAGGTCAGTTCAGCGGCGTTCAGGCCGTACGGCAGGGTGCGCCAGGGGTTCTCCCCGGCTCCCGGTACGGCGCAGCCGACGCCGGCTCGCCGGGCGGCGATCAGGGCGGCGGCGTCCTGGGCGTTCTCGGTGGGGACGTCGTAGACCAGGTGGCAGAAGCGGGAGGCCGCATGCCTGCCGGTCCACAGCGGCAGCGTCATGTCGCGGTAGGCGTCCCAGTCGCCCTCGAAGGTCACCAGCAGGTCGGCCAGGCCGACTTCCGCGTAGCCCGGGTCCGGGTGCTCGCCGTGGCCGAACACCACGGTGCCGCAGCCGGCCGCGCGGGCGGCCGTGGCCAGCCGCCGGTAGTGCGCGAGCGCGCCCCGGTGGGTGGTGACCTGGTCGAAGTAGACGCCGGTGATGCCGTGGCGCTGACGGTAGGTCAGGATGTCGGCCACCACGGCCGCGTGCGGGCGGCGGCCGTAGTCGGTGTCGGTGTAGCCGACCAGCGGCAGGCCGGCGGCGCGCAGTCGGTCGGCCGCCTCGGCGAAGACGTGGTCCGGGACCTCGCCCGGACCGTCGGCGAGGTTGAGCACGACGGCGGCGATCCGGGCGGGGTCGGCGGCGGCGACCGCCTGCCAGGCCGCCGGGTCCACCGCGGGGTGGACGTACAGCGGCACCAGCAGGCGGCCGTCGGGGGTCTGCCCGGTGGTCATGCGACCACCGGGTCGGGCGTGGGCCCGGCGGTGCCGAGCCACAGGTCGCGCAGGGTGTCGGCGAGGTCCGTCTCCGGCCGCCAGCCGAGCTCCCGGGCGGCGGCCGACACGTCGGCCTGCTGCCAGGAGACCGCGGCCGAGCGTTCGGAGCCCGCCCCGCTCTCGTCGATCCGGCCGGTGAAGCCGGCCGCGGCGACCAGCCCGTCGGCGATCGCCCGGACCTGCCGGGCCCGGCCGGAGGCCAGGTTGAGCACCCGGGGCAGCGGACGGTCGGCGGTGACGGCCAGGCCGACCGCCCCGGCCACGTCCCGGGCGTCGACGAAGTCGCGGTAGGCGGAGAGGTCGCCGACCGTGATCACGCCGTCGGCGCCCTCGGGCGCCACCCGGCGCAGCTCGGCGGCCAGCCGGCCGGGCAGTGAGCCCGCCGGGGCGCCGGGGCCGACCGGGTTGAACACCCGCAGCACCACGGCGTCCAGCGGCGAGCCGGCCACCGCGAGGGAGCCGGCCAGCTTGGTCGCGCCGTACACGCCGACCGGGCGCGCGTCGGCGTCCTCGGTCAGGGACTCGCCCTGTCCGCAGACGCCGTACTCGCCGGCCGAACCGATGTGCACCAGGCGGGCCTTCGGGGCGCCGAGGGAGAGCGCCTCGCAGAGCACCGCCGGGCCGCGGGCGTTCACCTCGGCGAGCTTGACCGCGCTGCCGGCCACCGCGCCGGCGAAGTTGACCACCGCGTCGGGGGCCAGCGCGGACAGTTCCTCGCCGAGCGGGCCGGCCTGGGCGGTGGCCAGGTCCAGCCGGAGATCGTGGGCGGGCCGCCGCCCCGCGGTCAGCACGGTGGCACCGGGCAGTGACCGCAGGACGGCGGTGGCGTGACGGCCGAGGAAGCCGTCGCCGCCGAGGAGCAGAATTCTCACGCGGCCCGTCCGTCGCTCTCGGCGCCCGCGGTGGCGGGCTCGGCGTGCTCGTCGTCCGGGGCGGTGCGGGCGGCCGGGATCGGCAGTTCCGCGACGCTCGGCGTGGTGGCGGTCGACTCGAAGGGCATCAGGACCGGGCGGATGGTCGAGAACTCGGCGTTGGCCCGGTCGTAGTCGTCGGGCCGGCCGATGTCCAGCCAGTAGCCGCCGAACTCGTACGCGGACGGCGGGGTCCCGGCGGCCAGCAGGTCCAGCACCAGCTCGTCGAAGCCCAGCGGCAGGCCGGGGGTGTACTTGGCGAGCGCCGAGCGGGAGACGCCGTACACGCCCATCGAGACGCGGTAGTCGATGCTGGGCTTCTCCTGGAAGCCGGTGATGGTGCCCTCTTCGGCGGTCAGCACGCCGAAGTCGATCTTGACCTGACGGGCATAGGTGGCAATGGTCAGCGGGGCACCGGACGCCTCGTGGTGCTTGAGCACCCCGGCGAAGTCCAGGTCGGTCAGGATGTCGCCGTTCATCACCAGGAAGTGCTCGGGCAGGCGGTCCTGCATGGTGAGCAGCGGGCCCATGGTGCCGAGCGGGCTGTCCTCGACGGCGTAGCCGACCCGCAGGCCCCACTGGGAGCCGTTGCCGACGTAGGCGCGGATGATGTGGCCGAGGTGGCCGATGGCCAGGGTGACGCTCTGGAAGCCCGCGGCGGCGAGCTGGCGCATCACGATCTCCAGGATCGCGTGCTGGTCGCCGATCGGAACGAGCGGCTTGGGAAGCGCGGTGGTGTACGGGCGGAGACGGACGCCCTTACCGCCGGCCAGGATCACTGCGTGCATGGTGTTTCCCCCACGGAAAGGATGTGCAGGACACGAACCTTGGTTACCAGGACGAGCAAGATCGGTTACGGCGGGTCAGACGTTGTAGATGTCGGTCTTGTAGCGGGCCAGGTTGGCCGGGTCGCGGAAGAACTCGATGGTCTGCTCCAGGCCCTGCTCCAGGCTGAAGCCGGGGGCCCAGCCGGTGGCCCGGCGCAGCCGGGTCGCGTCCGCGACCAGACGCATGACCTCGGAGTTGGTCGGACGGATGCGCTGCTCGTCCTCCTTCACCACCAGGTCCACGCCCATCAGCTTGCCGACCAGGGTGACCAGGTCGCCGACCGAGATCTCGCCGCCGGTGCCGGCGTTGAAGGTCCGGCCGACCACCGACTCGGCGGGCGCGGTGCCCACCGTGCGGAAGGCGTTGGCGGTGTCCTTGACGAACGTGAAGTCGCGGGTCGGGCGCAGGTCGCCGAGGGTGATCTCGGTCTGGCCGGCCGCGACCTGGGCGATCACGGTCGGGATGACGGCGCGCATCGACTGGCGCGGGCCGAAGGTGTTGAACGGGCGCAGGGTGACGACCGGGGTCTCGAAGCTGGCGTGGTAGCTGTCGGCCAGCCGGTCCCCGCCGGCCTTGGAGGCGGCGTACGGGGACTGGGTGTTGATCGGGTGGTCCTCGGTGATCGGCACGGTCTGCGCGGTGCCGTAGGTCTCGCTGGTGGAGGTGTGCACCAGGCGGGGGATCTCCAGGTGGCGCACCGCCTCCAGCACGTTCAGGGTGCCGGTGACGTTGGTGTCGACGTACGAGTGGGGGGCGCGGTAGGAGTACGGGATCGCGATCAGGGCGGCCAGGTGGTAGACCGCCTCGGTGCCCTTGACCAGGCCGTTGACCGAGCCCGGGTCCCGGACGTCGCCGAGGACGATCTCGACCGAGTCCAGCACCTCCTCGGACAGGGTCTCCAGCCAGCCGAAGGACGAGAAGGAGTTGTACTGGACCATCGCGCGGACGTGGTGCCCGTCGGCGACCAGGGTCTCGACGAGGTGGGAGCCGATGAAGCCCTCGGCTCCGGTAACCGCGACGCTGCTCATGCGGATTTCGCTTTCTCGATCTGCCGGGGCGGCCGGACGCCCTGCGGTGGCCGGCCGCCGTAGGCCCGGTGGGTGTCTCAGGTGAAACGGGTACGGCGGTGCACGCGAATGGAGGCGTGCGGGATATTCGATGTGTTCAGCGGTGCTGGGTGGTGCGGCCGAGCGCGGGCCCGGCGAGTGCGGTGAGGACGGTGGCGGCCGCCCCGCAGCCGATCAGCTGCAGGACGATCGGGTCCGCACCTGTCAGCAGCCCGGCGCTCTCGGCGACCGCGGCGGCCAGACAGACGAGGGCGGTGCTCCAGCTGAACCCGAAGGCGTTCAGCAGCAGCGCCAGCCAGAGCGAGCCGCCGAGGAGCAGCATCGCGCCGAGCTGCGGCACGCCGAGCGCGGGGGCGCCGGGCCACAGCACGGTCGCGGCGGCGTCCAGCGCGGCCACGGTGGTGAGGTAGATGAACAGGCAGCCGAGCAGGATCGCGCCGGTGCGGCGGGAGAACTGGCCGCTGGTGTGGCTGGTGCGCAGTGCGGCGACCGCCAGTGCCCGGTAGCGGAAGAGCAGCCACTCGGCGAGGCCCAGGCTGAGCGTCAGCGCGATCATGGCCGGTCCGGTCGGGGTGGTCGAGGTCTCCTGCGCGGGGTGGCCGCCGGACTGCACGGCCTGGTGGATGGTCCCGCCGAGGCCGGCGATCAGCGTGAGCGCGCCGCAGGCCAGGCCGAACAGCAGGTGCGGGACCTCCTGGCGGACCGGCAGCCTCAGCGCCACGGACTCGCGCTCGCCGCCGCGGATGCAGACCAGCAGCTCCCGGGCGGCCAGTCCGACCGCCAGCGCCACCGAGGCGAGCAGCACGACCGTTCGGACCAGCTGCGGAACGTCCACCGCCAGCACCACGCCCGCGCCGACCGAGGCCGGGGCCAGCGCCAGCAGCAGGAACTTCTCCCGCCCGAGCACCAGCAGCACGGTGGCCGCGCCCAGGTAGCAGGACTGTCCGGCGGCGAAGGACAGCGCGCCGAGCGGCCCGCCGACCACGTACGCGGCGGCGGACGCGACCAGCGCGCCGACCGGGGCGCCGACGGCCAGGCAGACCGCGGCCTCGCGGCGGCGCATCCGGCCCAGCCAGCGGTAGGAGCGGTGCGCCAGCGCCTGGTTGAAGCCCCAGCTGACCAGCGTGGCGACGGACAGCGCGAGCATGCCCGAGGGCAGGCCGAAGCGCATCCGGGTGGTCGCGAACAGGCTGGCGCCGAGCAGGTAGCCGAGCCCCGGCAGGGCGAACACCAGGCCGCGCACCACGCAGCGCCAGGGATCGGCCCGCCAGGGGTTGGCGAACTCGGAGCTCGGGCCGGGGTAGCGGCGCTGGACCTTCTCGAACAGCTCCTCGGCGACGGTGAACGCGTCGGGGCGGCCGTACAGCAGGGCGGCCTGCTCGTCCGAGAGGCCGTCGGACTCCAGGAAGGCCGCGATCTCGTACGGGTGGACGGCGTCGGCGCAGACGTCGCGCAGGCGCTCGGCGAGTTCGTCCAGCGGGTCCGCGGAGAGGTAGAGCGACTCCTCGGGCTCCGGCTCCTGCTCCGGCTGGGCGGGGCGGCGGCGCTTGAGCGGCAGGGTGCGCAGCTGCATGGTGTGCTCGGGTCCGGCTTCGTCCGGAACCAGTCGCAATGGACCGCTCATGCTCCGACCTCGTTGTGCTCGGCGGCCGCTTCGCGGGACACGCGCTTCTCGACGGTTCTCTCTCCCCCGGCCGCCGGCCGGGGGTGCTCCGGGCGCCGGTTCACGCTCCGACCTCGCTCGGCTCGGGGCGGGCGGCGGAGGCCAGCTGCTGGTCCCAGTCGGGGCTGGGGACCTGGTCGGTGACGGCGACCATGCCGCCGGGCATCCAGCGGGCGGTGCCCAGGAGTTCGGTGTAGATCCCGCGGAAGCCGTCGATGTTCTGGCGGAGGGTGAACTGCTCGATCACCCGCAGCCGGGCGCCCTCGCCGAGCCGGGCGCGCCGTTCGGCGTCGCGCAGCAGCTCGATCGCGGCGGCCGCCATCGGCTCGGGCTCGCGCGGCGGGACGACCAGTCCGGTGTCGCCGACGGCCTCGCGCACGCCGCCGACGTCGGTGGAGACGGTCGCGCGGCCGCAGGACATCGCTTCGATCAGGGTGAACGGGAAGCCCTCGCTGATGCTGGAGAGCATGACCACGTTGCCCGCCGCGTACGCGTCGGTGATGTCGGCGACGCGGCCCTCGAAGGCCACCGAGTCGGCTATGCCGAGCTCGGCGGCCAGGGCTATGCAGCGGTCCCGGTACGCCTCGCCGCCCTTGGGAGTGCCGCCGAAGAGCCGCAGCCGCGCCTCGGGGATCTCGCGCTGCACGATGGCGAAGGCCTGGATCAGCGTCTCCAGGTCCTTGATCGGGTCGACCCGGCCGGCCCAGCTGAGGGTCGGCGTCTCGGGCTCGGGACCGGCCGGCGGGAAGGCGGCCGGGTCCACCCCGTTGTAGACGGTGCGGATGTGCGAGGACGGCGTGCCGCCGCGCTCCTCCCAGCGCCGGTTGTACCGGTTGCCGGGGGTGACCAGCGCGGCCTGCCGGTAGCTCTCCTCGGCGAGCATCCGGTAGAAGCCGAGCAGCAACGCCTTGACCGGCCAGCGGTACGGGCCGGTGCGGTAGCCGAGGTAGCGCTCGCGCAGGTAGATGCCGTGCTCGGTGAGCAGAAACGGTACGCCGTACTGCTGGGCGGCGATCAGCCCGGGCAGGGTGGCGAGCCCGCCACTGGCCGCGTGCGCGACGCCCTCCTTCGGCGGCTCGACCGAGAGCGGCCGCAGGGCGTGCTCCAGCAGGTCGGTGGCGTTCAGGGCGTCGTGCAGGGTGGGCCGGGAGACGGCGGTCGGCAGGTAGTCGCGGGTCCAGACGTGCTGGAGGGTGCGCAGCGCGCGCTCGCTGCGCAGCGCCGGGCTGAGCAGCCCGTGCCGGGCGAGGTCGGCGAAGTTGTACAGCTCGGTGCCGAAGTGGGTGGTGTAGACCGGGTCGAGGATGGAGTGCAGGAAGCGCTCGTACGCGTTGAGGAAGCGCCGCATCTCCTTGCCGCGGGGCGGTCGGCCTTCCGAGGCCGGCCCCCAGAGCGGTGCGGTGGTGACCGACCGCACGTTGGCGGGCAGCTCCCAGGCCAGTGGTTCGTGCCCGGTTCCGGTGACGGCGATGACGTCGAACTCGACGTCCGGCATGCCTTGAACGAGCTGGTCGCACCAGACGCTCACGCCGCCGTGCTGGTGCGGATACGTCCCCTCGGTGAGCAGGGTGACGCGCATTCCTGTCCCCCCTCCTGTTCTTGCGTCGGTTCCGGCCTGGATGGCCGGAACGGGAGCCGTGGTGGGGTCGGGCCGGGTGACCGGCCCGAC
>NZ_JBIVVI010000391.1:0-7075 GCF_044757675.1 Kitasatospora sp. NPDC091257 | reverse complement strand
TTCAGCCTTACAGGTCGTTCGGTCGCTCGGCCGAACGGGCGGCTCCACCGGGCCGGGGCCTCAGGCCTCCCCGTCCTCCGGCTCCTCCAGGTACGGGTCGTGCAGGCCGTCCGCCGCTTCGCGGGTCTCCAGCAGGTCCAGCCGCAGGTCCTGGGCCCAGGCGAGCGCCCAACGCTTCCGCCCGTCGACCTCCCCGGCCGGAACGCCCCGGGCGCGGAACCGCCCGTCCGCCGCGTCGGCGAGCGTCTCCAGTCGGTCGGCCAGTGCCGTGGGCTGGAAGTCCGGGTCCAACTCCCCTGCCAGTGCGATCAGTTCGCCCTCGCGGTAGCAGCGGGTGAGGGCGTGGACGTCGATCAGGTCGCGCGGCATGCCCCGGTCCACGAGGAGCGCGGTGCTCAGCGCGGCCGCGTCCTCCAGGGCGACGACCGGCAGCACCACCGGCGGCTCGTCCGGCCCGGGCGCACCGAGGTCGAGGCGGACCGGGCGGTGGCCCAGCGGCTCCTTGCGCAGTTCCACCGAGTGCGACCGCCCGCCGAGCGCCAGCCGGACGGTGAGCTGCTCCAGCCGCGGCGTGCCCGGCCGCTCGACGGCCTCCCCGCCCGCGGCCCGGTACGCCTCGCGCAGCGCGGCGGCCACCTCCGGCAGGTCGGCGCCGCCGGTGGCCAGGGTCAGCCCGTCCTGCGGGCAGGCCGCGACGCCGTGGGCGCGCAGCGCGTGCCCGCCGGCCAGCGCGAGGCCGTACCGGTCGCAGACTGGTGCGGCCGCGGCGGCCAGGCGCAGCTGGGCGGGGCCCGGGCGGAGGGACGCGTCGACGGCGTGCGGGACGGTGGTCACGCCTCCAGTCTGACGCGACCGCCGTCCCGGCGCGCCACCACCGCCGGGCGCCCCCGCGCGCCCCGGGGCGCCGGGGCTCCTCCGGGTGCGCCACCACAGCCGGGCCCCCGGAGGCTCACCAGCCGCTGAGCGTCGCCGCCGCCTCGTGCAGGGCGAGCTCCAGCAGCATCGGGTCGTTGAGCCGCCCGGAGCCGTCCGGCGGGACCAGCCAGCGCACGCCCCGGCTGCTGCGCCCGGGGGGCGGCACGACGATCCAGGCGCCCTCCCCCGCACCGCGCACACCGGTGCCGATCCAGCGGGCCGCCGTGCCGACGGGCACCAGGAAGCTGACCTGCTCGCCCCCGAAGTCGGTGAGGACCGGGCCGCGGGTGCGCGGGTCCGTGATCTCCAGGGCCGGGTGCCCGAGCCGCCCGGGGACGGAGAGGACGTCCCAGCGTCGGCCGGCCGGCAGCAGCACCAGGCCCGGCCCGGTGCGCTCCCACTGCTCCCGGAAGGACTCCGGGTCCGGTGCCGCCTGGGCGAGCCAGTGCAGTCCGGTGGTCTCCATGTCGTGTCCCCGCTTCTTGCCGTTCGTACTGTTCGGAGACGGCGGGAGGAACGGGACCCGCCGTCACCAAGGAGAGGCGGACGGCGGGTCCCGATTACACGACTATGGGGTGCCCGGTTGGCGGCGGTCGTGGTTCAGCTGTCGAAGCCGAGCCCCAGCCGGTCGAGGGTGCGCAGCCAGAGGTTGCGGTGGCCGCCGGTGCGGTCCGCCCGCTCCAGCGACCGGGTGGTGAGTTCGATCCCGGCCCAGCGCACCGGCTCGGGCGGGAACGGCAGCGGCTTGCTGCGCACCATGTCCAGGGAGGTGCGCTCGGTGCGCTCGCCGGCGAGCAGGTCGAGCATCACCTCGGCGCCGAAGCGGGTCGCGCCGACGCCGAGCCCGGTGTAGCCGACCGCGTAGGCGACCTTGCCGCGGTACCCGGTGTCGAAGAACGCCGAGAACCGGCTGCAGGTGTCGATGGCGCCGCCCCAGGCGTTGGTGAAGCGCAGGCCCTCCAGCTGCGGGAAGCAGCGGAAGAAGTGGTTGGCCAGGGTGCGGAAGGTCTCCGGCCGCTGGTCGTACTCGTGCCGGACGTGGCCGCCGAAGTGGTAGACCGCGTCGTAGCCGCCCCAGAGGATCCGGTTGTCGGCGGAGAGCCGGAAGTAGTGGAACTTGTTGGCGCTGTCGCCGAGGCCCTGCCGCCCGCGCCAGCCGATCGAGGCGAGCTGCTCGTCGTCGAGCGGCTCGGTCATCAGGGCGTAGTCGTACACCGGGACGATGTAGGGGCGGACCCGCTTGAGCAGCGACGGGAAGACGTTGGTGCCGAGGGCGACCTTGCGGGCGAAGACCCGGCCGTACGGGGTGCGGACGGCCATGCCGCTGCCGTGCTCCCGCAGGTCGGTGGCCCGGGTGTGCTCGAAGATCCGCACGCCCTGGCCCAGGCAGGCGTCCTTGAGGCCCCAGGCGAGCTTGGCGGGGTGGACCATCGCCACGCCCTCCTTGTCCCAGAGGCCGCCGAGGAAGGTCGGCGAGTTCACCTCGGCGCGCAGCTGGTCGGCGTCCAGGACGGTGATGTCGAAGCCGTACCGGGCGACCGCCTCGGCGATCTCGTGGAGCTCCTCGACCTGGTGGGGCTGGGTGGCGACGTCGATCTCGCCGGTGCGCTCCCACTCGGCGTCGATGCCGTAGCGCTTGAGGGTGGCCTCGATGCCGTCGAGGTTGGCGGCACCGAGGCGTTCCAGTTGGGCCAGTTCGGACGGCCAGCGGTCCAGGCCGTTGCCGAAGCCGTGGGTGAGGCTGGCCGCGCAGAATCCGCCGTTGCGCCCGGACGCGGCCCACCCGACCTCGTTGCCCTCGACCAGCACGACATCCAGCGAGGGGTCGCGTTCCTTGGCGATGAGGGCGGTCCACAGGCCGGAGTAGCCGCCGCCGACGACCAGCAGGTCGCAGGTGGTGTCGCCGACCAGGGCGGGCAGCGCCGCCGGCCGGCCGGGATCCTCCAGCCAGAAGGGGGTGGGCCTGGCGTCACTGAGTGCGCGGGCGGAATCCATGCATTATCAGCCACTTTCTACGAATAGATGACGTATGACGTGCCAACGCTGCCGACCGTACGTCAGGCGGTGGCCTTCCGGCGGTTGCCCAGCCACTGGCCGACGACGGTCAGCACCACGGCGGCGAGGAACATCGCGGTGCCGATGACGTTCACCTGCACCGGGATGCCGCGCTGCGAGGCGCCCCAGACGAACATCGGGAAGGTGACCGTGGTCGGCCCCGAGTTGAACTGGGTGATGATGAAGTCGTCGAAGGAGAGCGCGAAGCTGAGCAGCGCGCCCGCCGCGATGCCGGGCGCCGCCAGCGGCAGGGTGACCCTCAGGAAGGTCTGGGTGGGGGTCGCGTAGAGGTCCTGGGCGGCCTGTTCGAGCCTCGGGTCCATGCTCATCACGCGCGCCTTGACCGCCGTCACCACGAAGCTGAGGCAGAACATGATGTGCGCGATGAGGATGGTGGTGAAGCCGAACGGGATGCGCATGTTGAGGAAGAGCGTCCCGAGCGAGGCGGCCATGACCACCTCGGGCATGGCCATCGGCAGGAAGATCATCGCGGTGGTGGCCGAGCGTCCGCGGAAGCGGTAGCGGGCCAGTGCGAAGGCGACCATGGTGCCGAGCACGGTGGCGCCGATGGTGGCGAGCACCGCGATCTGCAGGCTGAGCGAGAGCGACTGGCACATGTCGGCCACGCCGCAGGGGTTGGTCCAGGCGTCGGTGGAGAACTCGTTCCACTCGTAGTTGAACTTGCCCACCGGCTTGTTGAACGAGAAGGCGAGCACGACCAGGTTGGGCAGCACCAGGTAGGCGAGGGCCAGCAGGCCGGCCAGCACCACCAGGCGGGCGCGGATCCACGTGAATATCCGGGACATCAGACCAGATCCTCCGTCCCGGCCTTGCGCATGTAGACCGTCACCATGCCCAGGATCAGGGCCATCAGGATGAAGCTCAGCGCGGCGGCCGTGGGGTAGTCGAGCACGTTCAGGAACTGCTTCTGGATGCCGTTGCCGACCATCTGCTCGCTCGGCGAGCCCAGCAGCTGGGCGTTGATGTAGTCGCCGGAGGCCGGGATGAAGGTCAGCAGGGTGCCCGCGACCACGCCCGGCAGCGAGATCGGGAAGGTGACCTTGCGGAAGGTGGTGAACGGCCGGGCGTAGAGGTCGCCGGCCGCCTCGTGCAGGCGCGGGTCGATCCGCTCCAGCGAGGTGTACAGCGGCAGGATCATGAACGGCAGGAAGTTGTAGGTCAGGCCGCAGACCACCGCGAGCGGCGTGGCCAGCACCCGGTCGCCGTCGGTGAGGCCGAGCAGGTTGGTGACGTCCAGGACGTGCAGCGCGTTCAGCGCGCCGACCACCGGGCCGCCGTCGGACAGGATGGTCTTCCAGGCCAGCGTGCGGATCAGGAAGCTGGTGAAGAACGGCGCGATGACCAGGATCAGGATGACGTTGCGCCAGCGCTTGCTCGCCTTGAAGGCGATCGTGTACGCGAGCGGGTAGCCGACGGCCAGGCAGAGCACGGTGGCGACGGCGGCGTAGGAGAACGAGCGCAGGAAGTGCCACTTGTACTCGACCAGGGCGTCCCAGTAGGTCGAGAAGTGCCAGGTGACCTTGAAGCCCTCTTCGAGCGAGCCGGTCTGCAGCGAGGTCGACCCCTGGTAGAGCATCGGGACGGCGAAGAAGATCACCAGCCAGGCGATGCCGGGCAGCAGCAGCCAGTACGGGGTGAGCTTGCGCTTCGGCCTGCGCTCCGCCGGTTGCGGGGAGTCGCCGTCGGGGGGTATCGCCCGGGACGGCGCGGCCGGGGTGGTGGCGGTCATGCGGCCTCCTCCCCGGTGCCCGCGTCGATCGCCTGTGCGGCGTCCAGGGCGAAGGAGTGCGCCGGGTTCCAGTGCAGCTGGACGGTGGCGCCGGGGACGATGCGGGCGTCGCGCTCCATGTTCTGCTCGAAGACGGTGACCTCCTGGCCGCCGTCGGTGCGCACCACGTACTGGGTGGAGACGCCGATGAAGCTGGAGTCGAGCACCGTGCCGGTCAGCCGGTTGCGGCCGTCGGCGACCTGCTCGGAGGCGTGGGTGATGGTGATCTTCTCCGGGCGCACGCCCAGGTGGACGCGCTTGGCGTCGGTGGTGCAGCGCGCCTTCGGCACGGCGAGGCGGGCGCCGGCCGCGCTGAGCAGCAGGTCACCGCCCTCGGTGCCGGTGACCTCGGCGGGCAGCAGGTTGGACTGGCCGAGGAAGTTGGCCACGAAGGTGGTGGCGGGGTTCTCGTACAGCTCGGCGGGGGCGCCCAGCTGCTCGACCCGGCCGCCGTTCATCACCGCGATGGTGTCGGCCATGGTCATGGCCTCCTCCTGGTCGTGGGTGACGTGCACGAAGGTGATGCCGACCTCGGTCTGGATCCGCTTGAGCTCCAGCTGCATCTGGCGCCGGAGCTTGAGGTCGAGCGCGCCGAGCGGCTCGTCCAGGAGCAGCACCTGCGGGTGGTTGATGAGCGCGCGGGCGACCGCGACGCGCTGCTGCTGGCCGCCGGAGAGCTGGTGCGGCTTGCGCCGGGCGTACTGGCCGAGCTCGACCAGCTCCAGCATCTCGTCGACCTGCTTCCTGACGTCCTTCCTGCCGCGCCGGCGCAGGCCGAAGGCGACGTTCTCGAAGATGTCCAGGTGCGGGAAGAGCGCGTAGCTCTGGAAGACGGTGTTCACCGGCCGCTTGTACGGGGGCAGGGCGGTGACGTCCTGGCCGCCGATCAGGACGGTGCCGCTGGTGGGCTCCTCCAGGCCGGCGATCATGCGCAGGGTGGTGGTCTTGCCGCAGCCGGAGGCGCCGAGCAGGGCGAAGAAGGAGCCCTGGGGGACGGTCAGGTCGAGCGGGTGGACGGCGGTGAAGGAGCCGTAGGTCTTGCCGATTCCGGTGAGCCGGACGTCGCCGCCGACGGCCGCGTCGCGCTGCTGGTCTGTCATGGGGTGGTGTCTTCCTGGGATTCTCTGCCGGGAGGTGGGGTCAGGCGCCGATGAGCTTCGAGAACTTCTGCTCGAAGTCGCTCTCCTCGCTCTCGGAGAGCGTGCGGAACACATGCGCCTTGACCGCCATCTCGGGGGTGGGTACGACCAGCGGGTTGGCCGCGGTGTCCGGGGCGATGCCGGCGAGCTCGTCCTTCATCCCGGTGACGGCGGAGACGAAGCCGATGCCCGCGACCAGCTGCGCCGCGATCTTCGGCTGATAGTAGAAGTCGATCAGCTTCTCCGCGTTCGCCTTGTGCCGGGCCTTGGCCGGAACCAGCATGTTGTCGGTCGAGGCGATGTAGCCCTTCTCCGGGATGACGAACCCGATGTCCGGGTTGTCGGCCTGCAGTTGGATCAGGTCGCCGCCCCAGGCGATGCAGGCCGCGATGTCGCCGGCGGAGAGCTCCTGGCCGTAGTCGTTGCCGGTGAAGCGGCGGATCTGCTTGCTGTCGACGGCCTTCTGCAGCCGGGCGACCGCGCCGTCGTAGTCGTCGGCGGTGAACCTCGCGGTGTCCTTGCCCTGGTCCAGCAGGACCATCCCGATGCTGTCGCGCATCTCGGACAGGAAGGTCACCCGGCCCTTGAGGTCGGGGTCGTCCAGCAGCTGGGAGACGCTGGTGACCTCCTTGCCCCTGGTCGCCTTCCGGTTGTACGCGACGACGGTCTGGATGCCGGCCCACGGGTAGGAGTAGAGCCGCCCTGGGTCCCAGTCGGGCGCGCGGAAGCGCGCCTCGATGTTGGTGATCGCGGTGGTGACGTTCGCCGGGTTGAGCTTCTGCGCCCAGCCGAGCCGGATCAGCCGGGCCGCCATCCAGTCGGTGAGCACCATCAGGTCGCGGCCGGTGTCCTGGCCCGAGGCGAGCTGCGGCTTGACCTTGCCGAAGAACTCGACGTTGTCGTTGACGTCCTCGTTGTACTTGACCTTGATCCCGGTGGCCTCGGTGAAGGCGTCCAGGGTGCCGTGCTTCTCCTTGTCCTTCTCGTCCGTGTCCACGTACAGCGGCCAGTTGGAGAAGGCGACCTCCTTCTGCGTCCCCGAGAGGTCCTCGGCGGCGTTCGCGGTCGAGTCGCCGGTCGCCCGGGGGCAGGGGTTACGCCACGGAGGGTTCGCTGGCCCTGATCGGCAAGGGGTTCGCCGACCTCGGGGTGGAGCGGGTCACCGCGAACACCATGG
>NZ_JBIVVI010000390.1:0-7082 GCF_044757675.1 Kitasatospora sp. NPDC091257 | reverse complement strand
AGCGAGGCACTGCGGCCGGAGGCCAGCGAGTCGACGATGTGCCGGGTGGCGGCCGGCGGGCGCGACCCGGCGGGTGTGCTCGTCCGCGGCCCGCGTGACGGCGTCCAGCACCGCCACGTCGGCGCTGCGGAACCGGCGCGCGGCGCGGGCGGCGTCGGCCAGGGCGCGGGCCGCCCTCGCCAGCCGGGCGTAGGCGCGCGCCACCGACGCCGGTTCGACGCCGGGGCGTGGGATCCCCTGGCAGGCCCTGCGGAGCGCGGCGACGCGCGGGTGGGCGGAGCGCGCCAGCCGGCGGCCCATCGGTGTGCCGGCCCAGGCCGCGAAGGCCGCGGCGACCCGGTCGGCCCCGTCGGCCAGCACCGCGCGCCGGTCGGCCCGCTCCGCCTCGGCCACCGCCGCGACCTCGGCGTCGAGCGCGGCCAGGCGTCGGGCGGTGGCACGGTCGACGGGACGGCCGAGGACCCGTGCGGCCAGCGTTCCGGCCCGCCGGGACAGGGCGCGCAGCGCGGTCCAGGCGGGCGTGCCGCCGTAGCCGCGGGTGGTGAGATCGTGGGCGAGGTCGGCCGCGAGGCGGGCGACCGACCGGCAGGCCGCGGCGCAGATCCCCCGCAGGAGCCGGGTCGCCCGGTACTCGCCGTCGGCGAGCACGGTCTGCTGCCCGACGGCCTCCTTGACGGCGGCCCAGGCCCCGACGGCCGCCGCCTGGACCGACCGGACCTGTGCCCACTGCGGCAGCGCCAGCCACCACTCCGCGCGGGCCCGTACGGTCTCGATGGCGGAGGTGAGTTCGGCGAGGACCTGCTCGGGCGGGAGCCCGGCGAGCGCCGCGTCGTCCGGGGCGGGCTCGTGCCGGACGTTCGGGAGGGCCGCGGTCAGCACACCGAGGCGCTCCCGCAGGAGCGCGGCCTGTTCCGGCGGCATGTCGGCGGTGAGCGCCAGCGCGTCGGACAGCCACCCGTCGTCGGAGGAACGGGACTTCGCGGCAGTGGCCCCGTCGTCCTCGGCCCGGGCCATGCCGTCGGCCTCGGCCTGGGCCGTGCGGTCGTCGGGCCCCGCGTTCAGGCTGTGCAGGGCCGCCTCGGCCTCGGCCCGCTCGCGTTCGCGTTCCCACCTCTCGTTGTCGCGGACCTGGACGTCCCAGAGGTCGCCTTCCTTGACGAGCTGTTCGTAGAGCGAGGTCGGGGCGTTCGGTCCGGTCATCGCGCGGTAGGCGTCATGGGGCCGGAACGCCCCGCCGCTGGTCATGAGCTCCTCGGACTCCTCGCCGCGGTGGACCCAGAGGGACTCCTCCTCGGTTCCGCGCCGGAAGGCGCGCACGTAGGTGCTCTCGCCGACCCGCCGGGACTCGACGACCTCGTACGCCGGGTCGCCGAGGACGCTGTAGGGCGGCTCCGCGGGCGGCTGCTGAGCCGCAGGGCCCGGCTGGGCGGAGGCGGGCCCCCGGATCGTCCCGCCGGTCGTGGACGGTGGTGGGGTGGGGCCGTCGGCCGCGGCGCCCTGCGGCGTGCGCCGGTCCCGTGCTCCCGTGTCGGGTTCGGCGGGCTCGGGTGGCATCAGGTCCTCCTCGGAATCGGTCGGCTTCCACCGGACCTCGGCGGGCGGGCAGAGCGGCGTCGGATCCGGCGCACTACAGCGGCGGCTCGTCGCTGCTCAGCTCCGCCGCCAGGGCCGGGCTGGGGTGCTCGCGCTCGCGGGTGCCGAGGCCGCCGGGCTCCTCCAGCCACTGCCGCAGGGTCTCCTCGTCCGGCCCGCCCCAGGGCCGGGCGACCGGGTCGGCGTGCCCGTTGGCGCACTTCGGCCGGCGGGTGGTCGGGAGGAGGTTGTTCGCCGTGATCAGCCAGTCCGCCTCGGCGGTGTCGCGGCCCGGGCTGGGGCAGGTGTAGGAGCGGACCCATCCGATCTGCAGCGCGAGGAGGACCTCGATGACGTCCTCGTGCCGGTGCCAGCAGGGCGGTACCGAAGCCCGGGCCTCCGGGTTGACCTCCACCAGCCAGCGCAGCCAGTGCCCGAGCTCCTCCAGCCGGGAGCGCCGTTCCTCCGGCTCCATGTCGCGCAGGACGATCCGCGGCACGGGCGCGGGGTCGGGCTCGGGGACGTCCGTCCACGGATCGGCCGGGTCCAGGCCGTCGTCGGTCAGGTCGGTGCAGGTCTCGGACACGGGGTGCTCTCCTCAGGACTTGGTCAGCGGGACCGGGGGTGTCGTGGGTGAATGCTGCGGCCCCGGCGGGACCACCACCGGCGCGGGGCCCGCCGCGGCCGTCGGCTCGGGTTTCCCGGCCAGGAGCCCGATCAGGTCCGGGTCGGCGTAGGTGCGGCGGAGCCTCACCCGCACCGGGCGGCGGCGAGGCCACCCTCAGGTTCGGTCCCACAGTGGGCGACGCCGGGATTCTCCTTGCACCAGGTGGCCATCTCCTTGTCGGCGTTCTCGCAGTAGACCTCCATCCCGGGCAGGGGCAGGAGATCGGCGTCGCAGTACTTGTGCTTGAAGGTCTCGTACACGCAGGTCGAGAGCGGGTCGTCCCTCAGCCCGAGCGTCCGGCAGCCCTCCTTGTCCAGCGGCACGCAGCCGCCGCGCGCGTCCATCTGCTCCGCCGGGGGCTTCGGTTGCAGACCGGCGGCGGTCAGCTTCTCGGGCTGCCCGACGGGCCGGGTGTGCGCCGGGCAAGGCGTTCCGGCGGTGGCTCCTGGGACGGGAACCGGTGGCGGCGCGGCGGCGAACGCGGCAGCGGCCGGCCCGGCCAGCGCGGCCAGGACGAGCGCCAGGACCACCATGGGGCGCCGCAGACCGTTAGTGCTGGTAGGCAACGGGCCTCCAGCCGGCCGCGTCGGCCTGCACTGTGCCCGGCTGGGCCACCACCGGGGTCTCCCGCATCTTCTTCGAGGTGAGCCTCCAGTCGTCGCCGTCCCACACCACCTGGGCCGCGACGGCGAAGACACCGGTACCGTGCTGGATGCCACCGACGGTGGGGGTCTGGGTGGTCAGCAGCCACACGTCGACGGCGTCGGCGCTCACGGACTCGGTCTGGTAGGCGCGGACCTGGAAGGCGATGAAGTCCGAGCCGGTGCTGCCTCCGGCCTCGGGGAGGCCGAGCAGGCGTCGCCAGTCCCGGGCGTCCGCGATCGCCAGCGAGGTCAGCTTGAAGAACTCCTCGTCGTTATGGCGGGCCATCACCATCATCTGTCCGGGCACCGCGTCAGGGCTCAGCAGGTCGCGGGCCTCGGTGTAGTGGGCGGCCGCGGACACGGCACCGGCCAGGGTGTGGGGGTAGCCGATCGGGATGCCCTTCTCGACCCGCGCGGGCGCGGGCAGCGGCACCGCCGCCACTACCGTGGACGGGCTCGCGGACGGCGGCGCGTCGGCGGCCGAAACGCTGGCGGGCGCGGCAGTGCCGACCCGGGGTTCGGGATCGGCCTGCCAGATCAGGACCGCGACCGCGCCCGCGGCGGCGGCCGCCGCCAAGGCCGCCCCGGTGACGAGCGTGCGCAGGGCCCGGCGTCGGCGGAGCTCGACGGAGTCCACTCGTCAGCCCTTCAGGCTCGCGCCGAGCCAGACGATCGGCCACGCCAGTCCGATGATCACAGCCCCGCGGAAACACTTCGGCATACCCGCCTTGCCCCGCGCACTGATCTCGGGCCGGTCGGACATGGACCCGAAGCTGTCCATCGCGGCGCACGCGCAGAGCGCGGCCACCACGAGAACCAGGCAGATGCCCATGGTCCAGTTGACGATCGTGGTGAGCGCGCTGCCGACCTCCCCGGACGGGATCTCCGGCTTGAAGCCCTTCCCGACGTCGTAGAACGACCCGTTCGGGGCGGTGGTGGGGTCATTGAGCGGCAAGGTGGTCAGCCGGGCTGCCAGCAGCGACATAGAGGTCGTCATGTGAGGGATCCTCCGAGGTGGCGGCCGTCCCGGCCGGGGCCCGCAGCGGGCCCCAGGACCTCTCGGCCGTGGTGATCAGGGTGTCGGCGAGCCCGGTGCCGGCCGCCTCGAACCGGCGGCTGAGCCGGTCGGTCCGCAGGGCGTGCGCCCGCCAGGCCGGGCAGTGCGGCACCCGCACCACCGCACCGACCTGGGGCGCGAGCATGGTGGCGACCGCCCGGCACTGCCGCGGCATCCCGCCAGCCATGCCGACCAGCACCAGCACGCACCGCTGAAGCGGAAGGGACGCGGCCTCGGCTGCGGCGATCGCGACGGCGGCCGCCTCCAGGCCCTCCCGCGACGTCGGCGAGCAGATCACCGGCACCGCCCCCTCCAGCAGCATCCACTGGGCGGTGCGCGAGTGGACCCCGGCGTCACCGAGGTCGTCCGCGACGGTCAGCGCCGTGTCCACCACGCTCACCTGCCAGCCGCCGGCCCCTGCCAGAGCCGGCCATGCCGACGGCGCCGAGGGCAGGGCGAGCGGCGGTTCCGACCATGGCCTGCGGTCGGTGAGCACCTGGACCCGGCCGTCGAGGCAGGACGAGGCGGCGGAGCGGACCTGACCGGTGCTCAGAGGCCGGTCGACGGGTACGGAGGCGAGCCCGGCGCCGCCGGCCAGTGGCCAACGGCGCCACGGCGACGACGCGGTCGACGCGCTGTCGAGCACCACCGTCGAGGCGAGGCGGGCCAGTCCGGCCGCGGCAAGCAGGGCCACGGTGCTCCGGCCGCTGCCGGCCGCCGCCCCCAGGACCGGGACGACGAGCCGGGCGCCGACGTGCAGCCCGGCCACGGGCGCGGACCTGCCCACCGATGTTCACTCCCTCCCACCTGACCGATGTTCAGCGATGCCAGTTCGATGCCAGTTCATGGCCATCACTGGCCGTAGCCGCACTGTCTAGCACAGTGACAACCAGCTCTGTTTACACTCGGCGATCGACTTGGAGCGGATCGTGACCAGGGGTATGCCGGTGCCGTACGACACCACCGACTTCGGGGCCGGGGCCGGAATGCGGCCCTGTCCTCGCTGCCTCGACGGCCGGCCGGAGGTGATGTCGGCCGTCGAGGCAGCGGCCCACCTGCGGCGTCGCCGCCTGCGAGTCCTCGTCTCCGGCCGCTCCGGGCACCTGCCCGGCCGGCAGGTCGGCCGACTCCGGCGGTGCGGCAGGCAGCTCCCGGAGCACACCTCTGCCACGATCCACGCCGACCTGCCCGGCCGGTCCGTACCTGACACACCGACGGGTGCCACACGATCGGGGGACCTGGACTGTGCCCAAACGGACGATCCTGCTGGCGGGCGGCGCGGTCGCCGCACCCGCCGGACTGCTCGCCCTGGTGCTGCTGGCGGCCGCCACCGACGTACCCGCCGCAGTGAGCGCCCCGGGGCGCGGACCGTACGGCAGCGCGCTTCGGCCGGGCAGCGTCCCGGCGCCGTACGGTCCGATGATCGAGCGCGCCGCCGGGGCCTGCGACCAGGGCCTGACGTCCCCCCGGCTCGCCGCCCAGCTCCACCGGGAGAGCGGCTTCGACCCCAACGCCCAGAGCGCGGCGGGCGCCCAGGGCATCGCCCAGTTCGTTCCGGACACCTGGCGCACCTGGGGCCGGGACACCGACGGCAACGGGGTGAGCAGCCCGTTCGATCCGGCCGACGCGATCGACGCCCAGGGACGGATGATGTGCTCGCTGATCCGCCAGGCCCGCGACTCCGGCCTCACCGCCGACCCGTGGTAGCTCGCGCTCGCGGGCTACAACGCGGGCTGGCACGCCGTCCAAGCCGCGCACGGCATCCCGCCCTACCGGGAAACCCAGCAGTACGTCGCCGCCGTCGTCGCCGCGGTCCCGGACTTCACCGCCCCCTCGCCCGCCGGACCGCCGGCCGCCGCCGACGACGCCCTCCCACCGGGGTGGGACGTCCCGGCCGGCACCCACCCGCAGGCCGCCGCCGCCATCCACTGGGCCCTGGCCCAACGCGGCGGCTGGTACACCTTCGGCGGGGACTGCACCGACCCGCTCGGCACCGCCCCCTCCCACCGGTGCGACTGCTCCAGCCTCGTCCAGCAGGCCTACGCCCGTGCCGGGATCCGGCTGAGCCGCTCGACGTTCACCCAGGTCGAGGAAGGGCAACCGGTCGACCCGGACAGCGTCCGGCCCGGCGACCTCGTCTTCACCACCGGAACGGACGGCGGTCCGGGCCGCCCCGGCCACGTCGCCCTCTACATCGGCGACGGCCGCCTCCTGGAGGCCCCCCGCACCGGCCTCCAGATCCGGACGGGCAGCTACCAGGCCTGGAGAGCAGCCGGCAGCGGCCCCAACCAGGTCGTCGCCGTCCGCCGGATCGTCACCTGATCCCCCGTCCGGGTGACCGGATCCACCCACAACCCCGGGTTATCCACAGGAACCCGCACCACCGGCCTCCTGGGACGGCCGGATCGGCCACCCTGACCGCCACGACAACGACCGACGAAGGAACTCACTGTGACGACCGCCTGGTTCGACCGCATCGCCGCCCGCCTTGCCGAGCCCGACATCCAGGGCCCGCTCTCGGCGGCCTGGTCCCTCGCCCACCAGACCGTGTTCTGGGCCCTGGCCGTCACCACCGACACCGGCGGCGACACCCTGGCCGCCTGCGGCACCCACAACCACGCCATCGAGCTCCGCGGCTTCCTGCCCGAGCCCGACGACGGCGACGACCCCGAAACCGACCTCACCTTCGCCGACGGTCCGCGGCTCGCCGAATTCCTGGAGCAGGCGGAGCGTCGGCTTTCAGCAGCGGCCGCCACCGCGGCAACACCGGACGAGGTCTACACCGTCCTGGTTGCCGTCCGCCTCCTCGGGCACACCGCCGCCGCGGTGCGCACCACGCTCCGCCCGGCGCAGACCGCCCGGTGAGCGCGGAGTTCGGCGAGTTCGTTGCTCTCGCCGGCAGCTACCTCACCGACGCCGACTACCTGCCGATCGAGCGGAGCTCGGAGCTCTACCGACGGACCGTCGGCCATCAGGTCGCGGACCTGCTGGACCTCCTCCTCGCCGTGGAGACCCGGTACGCCTGGGAACCGGTGGACACCCTGCCCGACCGGGCGCCCACGGCGGCGTCGGCGACGGCCGGGTGCGCGGCCAGCACGGCCTCGATCTCGCCGAGTTCGATCCGGAAGCCGCGCAGCTTGAC
>NZ_JBIVVI010000389.1:0-7109 GCF_044757675.1 Kitasatospora sp. NPDC091257 | reverse complement strand
GCCCAGCCGGTCGCCGAGCGCCATGGCGCGCTCCAGGTTGACCCGGGAGCCGGGCGCCAGTTCGCCGAGACTGGAGCGGTGCAGCGTCTCGGCCAGACGAGCCGCCTCAGCTCCTCGACGGCCTCCTCGCGGGTCCCCTCGACCTCGGCGAGCACCTTGCTCCCCCAGATCCGATCCTGGCCCATGCCCACGGTCTCCTCGACGACCAGCGCCCAACGTGCCATGTCCTGCCCCGCCCCTTCTCCTCCGGTTCGCTTCCGCTCGGCCGTACGCGCCCTCGGGCGCGCCGTCGGACGTGTCGCCATCCTCACTCGTTCACGCCCGCCCACCACCCGGCCGGGTGCGGAATACTCGCCGGTATTCCGCCGGTGTCCCGCCGAGAGTACAAGGAGCTTCAGTGACGAAGCCGACCCGGATCGACCCGTCCGACCTGCTCGCCGTCGGCGATCTGCTCTCCGACGAGGAGCGGCTGATCCGCGACACCGTCCGCCGGTTCACCGAGGAGCGCATCCGCCCGCACATCGGCGAGTGGTTCGAGCGCGGGGTCTTCCCGGTCCGCGAACTCGCCCCCGAGCTCGGCGCCCTGGGCGTGCTCGGCATGCACCTCGACGGCTACGGCTGCGCCGGCGCCGACGCGGTGGCGTACGGGGTGGCCTGCATGGAGCTGGAGGCGGCCGACTCCGGGCTGCGCAGCTTCGTCTCCGTCCAGGGGTCGCTCGCCATGCGCTCGATCCACGCCTTCGGCTCCGAGGAGCAGAAGCAGCGCTGGCTGCCCGGCATGGCCGCCGGTGAGCTGATCGGCTGCTTCGGCCTCACCGAGCCGGACTTCGGCTCGGACCCGGCCAACATGCGTACCCGGGCGGTGCGCAAGGGCGGTGAGGGCGGCGACTGGGTGCTGTCCGGCAGCAAGATGTGGATCACCAACGGCAGCATCGCCGACGTCGCCGTGGTCTGGGCGCAGACCGAGGAGGGCGTGCGCGGCTTCCTCGTCGAGCGCGGCGCCCGCGGCCTGACCGCCACCGATGTGCACGGCAAGCTCTCGCTGCGCGCCTCCGTCACCAGCGAGCTGGCCTTCGACGACGTGGTGCTGCCCGCCGACGCCGTGCTGCCCGGGGTGGTCGGCCTGCGCGGACCGCTCTCCTCCCTCAACGAGGCCCGCTACGGGATCCTCTGGGGCACCGTCGGCGCCGCTCGCGACTGCTACACCTCCGCCCTGGACTACGCCAAGAGCCGGATCCAGTTCGACCGTCCGATCGCGGGCTTCCAGCTGACCCAGCAGAAGCTGGTCGAGATGATGCTGGAGGTCGAGAAGGCGTACCTGGTCGCCCTGCGGATCGGGCGGCTCAAGGAGCAGGGCGCCGCCCGCCCGCCGCACATCAGCTTCGGCAAGCTCAACAACGTCCGCACCGCCCTGGAGATCGCCCGCAGTGCCCGGACCGTCCTCGGGGCCAACGGCATCACCACCGAGTACCCGGTGCTGCGGCACGCCAACAACCTGGAATCGGTGCTCACCTACGAGGGCACCAGCGAGATCCACACCCTGGTGCTCGGCGAGGCCATCACCGGCGAGTCCGCCTACCGCTGACGGCCGCCCGTCCGCCCTCGCCGCATCTCGTCGTCCCTCGCGGCCCGGGAAAACCGGTGGTCGGGCCCGTCGTGGCCCGGCTACCGTCCCTGCCATGACCAGCCGGTTCGTCCCGACGCAGCCCCCGACCACCACCCTCTGGCGCCCCACCGGCCCCGAGGGGCTCGCCCTGGTCGAGGCCGCGGACCGGCGCGCCTGGCCGCCCCGCCTCCCCGAGCAGCCGATCTTCTACCCCGTCCTCAACGAGGACTACGCGATCCGGATCGCCCGGGACTGGAACGTGCCCGCCTCGGGCGTCGGCTACGTCACCCGCTTCGAGGTCGACACCGCCTTCCTCGCGCGCTACCCCGTTCAGCGGGCGGGCGGCCGGACGATCCTCGAACTCTGGGTGCCCGCAGAGGAGTTGGACGAGTTCAACCGGCACATCGTCGGCCGCATCGAGGTCGTCCACGAGTTCCGCCCGCAGCCGTGAGGCGGCCGGTCGGTGTCACGGCTGCCACGGTCGCGGCCTGCGGGTCAGTTCATCCCTGATGGCCTTCAGCAGTCGTTCCACCTCGAAGAGTTCGGACGATCCGGGTGAACCCGCCGCCTTGATGACGCCGTGGAGGTCGACGGCCTCCATGAGTGCGGAGGGCAGATCGCCCAACGCCATGGACGTCGATGCGATCTGGCGTCTGACACGTAGGAGCAGACTGTCGTGCGGTTCCCGTCGGGAACCGAGCTCCTCGGCGAGAGCCCGGAACTCGGCGCGTGCTCGCGCGTGTTCCCCCAGCCACATGTCACAGTGTGCGGCATCGGCCCGGCATTCGGCGGCCGGGTCGACGCCGTGGGCGCCCATGGTTGCGAATCGGCGCGCCAGGCCGGTGAACACGGTTCGAGCGTGGCCGTATTCGCCCGAGTCGAACAACGCGCGTGCCCGGACGAGTTGTTCTTCGGCGGGGGGTGGAGGTGCTTCACCGAAGGGGCTGTCCGGTTCGCCGGACTCACCAGGTGCGACGTGTCCCGTGAGGGCGAGCGAGGCCGGGTTCTCCTGGAGTAGCGGGGCGAGCAACTCGCGGATCTGACCTGCGGAGGAGGGGCGAGCGGACTGGAGCTTGGCCAGGGACTTCAGGATCACGTCTTCCAGGGGTGGTGGCGTGTCCGGTCGTCTGTCGCGCGGCGGTACGGGCGCAGTGTGCCAGTGGTCGTGAATGAGCTTGGACATGCTTCCGGTGAACGGCGGCTCCCCGGTGAGGAGTTCGTACAGGACGCAGGCCAGCGCATAGAGGTCGCTACGCGGGCTGATCGGACGGCCGGTGTCAGGCTGCTGTTCCGGTGCCAGGTAGCTGAAGGTTCCCAGGACCTGCCCCTGCTGGGTGAGCCCCCACCGCTCCTTCTCGAAGGTCCGCGCCACACCGAGGTCGAGCAGCATGACCTTCCGGTCGTCGGTGAGCATGATGTTTGCGGGCTTGATGTCGCGGTGGATGACGGGAACGGAGTGCAGGTGGGCGAGGATGTCGCACAACTGGACGGCGATTGAGACGATCTCGGCGATGGGGAGGGCGGGGCGACTCCGTCGGGAAAGGTCCTCCCCGAGCACAAGTTCCATGGCCACGTAGTGGTCGTCCGTATCGGGATCGAGTCCGGCGTCGTAGAAGGTCGGGATCCCGGGATGGTGCAGACGGGTGAGGATCTCGGCCTCGCGGCGGAACCGTTCGAGACACTCGGCGAGTTCGGCGGGATCGGTGACGGGGGCGATGTACCGCGGCTGGATGATCTTGAGTGCGACGTCCCGTTGTTCCTGGTGGTCGTAGGCGTGCCAGACCTGGCCCATGCTGCCGGCTCCGAGCCGGCCGCGCCGCTCGTAGCGTCCGCCGCCCGGTCGAGGCTCAGTCCGCACTGTCGTGATCATCCGCGTCGGCCCCGGCCCTGTCCTCGGCCGTCGTTCGAGCCTCGGCCGTGGCCTGGATCTCGGCGGCGAGTTCGGCGAGCGTGCCCTCGCCCGGCAGGAGCCAACGGCTCGTCCCCTGCACAGCGACGGGAGCCTGCGCCCATCCGGCGGCCTCCCAGATCCGGTGGACCAAGCCGGTCGGTGAGTGGAGCTCTCCGTCGAACGCCCAGACCAGAGGCTTGCGCCGGTCGTTGACCCAGGTGGCGAGGAACCGGGACGGGTCATCGTTCAACCACTCCTCGACAGCGCGTGCCTCGGCGCCGATCGGGACGTAGATGAGCTGAGCCCCATCCGGGATGCGCTGGTGATCGACCAGCAGGGGAACCGAATTGGGTCGGCGGGGTCGTCGGGGCGCCGGAGCGGAGAGGTCGGGGTGCGGGGGGACGGCGGTGCCGTCCTTGAGCCTGCGTAGCGCCGTCTCCGCAAGCCATCGGCACCGCTGCGCGCTGCTCATGGTGACCGAGATCAACGCGGATCTGCCGAAGTGCGTGGTCGAGAGCTCCAGCAGGACGGTGAGCAGACCGGGCAGGCGGCGCAACACCGTCCTCAAGCGCTCCTCCCATTCGTCGTCCAGCTCGTCGATGTCGTCGTCGAGCAGTTGGAAGACGATGTGCGAGATCAGCAACCTCCCGGACCTCGCCAGGGCCCGCGCACGCTCGGACGCATTGGCGACGAGATCCTCCAGCGCCTCGCCGACTGCCCGCGTCAGCAGCACCGACCGCCAGATCTGCTGGGCACTCGGGCGCTCGCCGAACAGCAGCGTGTACGCGCCCTCCGGGGCCTCGCGCCACAGGTAGTCGTGGTCGCGACGGAGGTGGGCGACGAGTCCGGCGTCGGGGTGGGCACAGGCGAGGGCGGTTGCGGCCTCGGTCACCGAGCAGCCGGCGGCAGGCGACGGCATGAGGTCACCTCGCCGGTAGACGTAGGACTTCCCGAGCGAGGCCGCGAAGTCGTCCCGGATCACGGACTGACGGGGATCGAGCGCGATGAAGTCCCTCGGCTCCATCCGGTTCTGGGTGTTGGTCGACTCGGTGATCCGCCGCGCCAGTCCCTCGGGCGCGTTCCTGAGGCCGATCACACGGACCATGACGTTGGCCTGGGTGACCGAATCGGGGTTCTGCTCGAAGGCATGGAACGCGGAGACCACGGTCTGCGCGCCGTTGACGACCTGGGCGTCGGACAACTCCAGCTGCACCGGGTGGCCTTCGATACGGCGGGCGAAGTACGAAGCGCGGATGTCGTCGCAGAGCACCGTCACTCCGTTGTTGAAGTACATGAAGTGTTCCGGCGTCTCGACGAGCGTGTCGACGATGGCCTGGTTGACGGCGGTTCTTCCGAGGTAGCCACGAAGATTGCGCTCGAACAGCCGCAGGCCATGGGCCTGGTACCAGCGCGCCAGCTCATCGGCGGCCACGGTGCCGGCGATCGCGGGGTAGGCGCCGGCCGCCTGGTGCCACCGGTCGGAGAGGGTGACGGTCAGAGTGATGGGTGGGGTGATGGTGTTCCGGGCCGCCATGTGGAAGTCGGCCAGATTCAGAGTGTGGATGTCCAGGACGTCGCCGAGGAGTCCGAACCTCTCGACCGCGGACGACAGGAGCTCCTTCGCCGTCGCCAGCTGTCGTTCCTCCCCCGTGAACGCGAGGACCAGGTGGATCCGGCCGTACGGTGAAGCGAGGACCTCGTCGACACGGTCGGCCAGTTGCTGGAACCGCGCGTTGAACCTCCCGTACGCACGGTTGACGATGAGTTCGAGACCGGATAGGAGCTTCAGGACGTTCTCCTCGGACGGCAGGGCCCGGCCGTGGTCGCTCCACTTGGCCTGAACCAGCCACACCTCCTGTCCGGCCGGGGAGAGCGCGACGGCGTCAATCCCGTGGTCATCGGGACCGTCGATGAGGGACTTCGCGGCCTCCTCGGGACCGCACTCGGTCAGCAGCGCGACAGCCTTCGCCGCCAGTGCCCGGGAGTGGAAGGCGGACCGGTGGTGCGCCGTGCCGGAGCGCGGATCGCCGAAGTCGATGTACGGCCCGAACTCCTGGGTCAGCGCCTGCTGGATCACCCTGACCTGGATCGACGTGGATTCCCCCGGCGTAGCTTCTGAGTCCATCGAGGTCTCCTGTTCGGTCTGATCGGTGCCGTTGTCGGACGGCCCGGTCGAGCGGCTCACGCCGAGTACTGAACGATGAGTGGGGAGGCGACGAGACAGCCGGGGACCGTTGCGGTGCCCGGGAGCGACACCGTGACCCGGGCGTAGCCGGTCATCGGTACGGACGTGTCGAGCCCACCGCTCTCGATGTCGATCCTGCTGAGCAGACGACGGACACCTTCGGCCGGGAGGCTCACGGGATCGACGTGCGGCGCGCCCGAGGTGCGCCGGCCGGCGGCGAGGGCGGAGACGGCCTGGCCGGCAGAGGTGAGGAAGACCCTTCCGTAACTGGCACCGCCGTCGAACCCTGTCAGCTCGGGACCGTTGACCACCTGCGGTTCGCTGCCCAGCAAGTGACGTACCGAGCCATGCAGCAGGAGCCGTGCGGCCGGTGCCGGTTCGGACCCCGTCCGGTGCTCCTGTTCATCGGAGGCCGGGGCCGTGAAGAGCACGAGGTCGGGATACTCGTCCCGGAGGGTGACGCAGTTCAGCCGCATCTCGAAGTGAACCCATTGGCCGGGGGACAGGTCCGGGGCGGTGAACGGTCTGGCCGTCTTCCGCAGCTGCTTCAGGACCCTCTCGCGGTGCCCGCCCCGGCCGCTGTCGCCGGTCGGTGCGTCGAGGCTGACGCCTCCGATCGGTGTGGTCACCTGCATCGTGCCGGTCCGTGAGAACCGGCTCGGTTGCGGCAGGAACTGCTTGAGCTTTCCCTCTGACAAATAGATGACCTCGCGCATCACCACTGTCGTCCCCCTGCATCCTGGTCCCCTGCGGTCTCTCGCCGTGGTTCTCCGGCTTCCGCGTAAGCAGGGTAGACGGTGCCGTGAAGGGACACGGCGGGTGACTGGAGTGTCGGACCTCCGAACCCGGGCCGGGCCGTCCGGTGCCCGTCCGACACTTCGTGGACACCTGACGTTCGGCGGTGGGACGCCGACCGGTACGGCGGTCGGTGAACCATGGCGCGGTCGGCGGCGCCCTCGGCGGGCGCGGCCGGGTGCGCACGACCGAAAGGAACCCCCATGTCCGCTGCCCAGTGGCCCCGCCCCCGCGTGCTCGTCGTCGGGATCGACGGCGTCCGCCACGACTTCCTGGCGCAGGTGCCGATGCCCCGCCTGCAGGAGGTCGCCGAGGCCGGGTTCCTGGTGCCGGTCACCGTCGCGGACAGCACGCCCACCATGTCCGGGCCGTGCTGGGCCACCATCGTGACCGGCGTCGAGCCCGCCAAGCACGGGGTGTGGGGCAACCACCTGGGCGGCAACCGGCTCGACGTGTTCCCCGACTTCGCCACCCGCCTCGCCCGGGGCGACCGCCGCCGCACCTTCGTCGCGGCCGGCTGGGACCCGCTGATGATCAACGAGTCCGGCGGCCCGCTGTTCCGCGCCCCCGGCCGGCTCTCCTACGTGCCATCGGCATGTTCCACATGACCGACGAGGCCGGCGGCGACGACA
>NZ_JBIVVI010000388.1:0-7125 GCF_044757675.1 Kitasatospora sp. NPDC091257 | reverse complement strand
CACCTGCTCGTCTTCCCGCTGCTGCTCGGCGCCGGCAAGCGCCTGTTCAGCACGACGGACAAGGACACCCAGAAGCTGAAGCGGGTCGAGGGCCTCGGTCAGGACGCGGCCGTAGCGGATCTTGCGGCCCTTCTTCGTGCCGAGGAAGCGGCGCATGCGCTGGTGCGGCGGCCGGTCCTGCTGGGCGGGCTGGCGCACGAAGGTCCGCCAGGCCGGGAGGTCGCCCTCGGCCCGGAGGATCTCCTCGACCCGGGGCACGCCCAGCGCGCGGACGAGCTCGTCCTCCAGGTCCGCCGTGCACACGAAGATCCCGTCGCACGGACCGCCGGCGCGTTCGAGACCGCGCTCGTAGAAGCCCTGCTCGCCCTCGTCGCACAGCCCGGCGAGGCGCAGGCCCAGTCCAGCCGGCCCGAGCAGGCCGGCGAATCGGCCGACGCTCATCGCCCCGCCCATCGGGACGACGCACACCCCCTCGGCGGCCAGGTCCCGGCCGTGGCGGGCGGCCAGCGCCTCGACGGCCGCGAGGTCGCTCGGGCCTTCCAGCAGTACCGCCGTCCGTACCCGAAGCCGGTCTGCCAGCTCGCCCGCCGGCCCGCCGTCCGCACCCGCGGCCCAGCCGATGACCGCCTCCCGGAACACCCGCATGTCCGTCATGGGGCGATTCTGCCCCCGCCCGGGCCGGCCGGGCGCGGGGTTTTCGCCGCCCGGCCCGGCCGCGGCGACGGATGCCGCCGTGCCGGCCGGGCCGGTTCCGGGACTACTTGGGGGCGGCCGTCATGGAGGCGACGGCGTCCGCCACGCTGGAGCGGTAGTTGCCCATCTTGGGGTTCAGCACCCGCACGCCGCTGTCGAGCGGGAAGTTCTGGGTGTTCGCGAGGGGCATGTTGGTGCCCTCGTCGTCGGCCAGCACGTTGATCTCGTTGATGCCGGGGGTGGTGCCGGTGGTGGCGCCGCTCGGGTCGAGGTCGATCACCGCGTAGGCGTTCTGCCCCGCCGGGACCGTGAAGCGCTCGGTGCCGCTGGCGAGTATCGGCTTGACGTTCTTGCTCTGGTCGGGCGAGACGGAGTCGCCGAGGTCGACCCCCGGGGAGGAGCTCAGGCTGCAGGCGCTCGCACCGGTGTTGCGCACCTCGATCACCCGCTGGCCGGCCGCCCCGGCTCGGGCCGTCACCTTGATCGAGAGGTTCTTGATGTCGCACGGGTGGGCGGCGGCGCCGGCGCTGCCCCCGTCGGACTTGGTGCCGCCCGGGGTGCTCGCGCCGGACGGCTTCTGCGGGGCGGGCTTCGTCGCCGCTCCCGTGGCCGGTGCGCCCGTGGGGGCGCCGGAGGCCGGGCCGCCCGCCGTCGGGGGCGTGACGGCCACCGTGGCGGCCGCGGAGGCCCCCGGGCCGCCGGCCGTGTCGGTGTTGTCGGGCCCGCAGGCGGTCAGCGCGAGGCCGGCTCCGACGACGAGGGCGGCGGAGGCGAGCAGCTGGTGACGGTGGCGGACGGACATGGTGGCTCCCCGATGACGGTGCGTGCTGATGTGCGTGGACACCTCACAGGACGGTCGGTCGACGGCTTTTGGTGGCATGCACAGCGTCACAATCGTCAGGACAGGATGAAGATCAGATCGTGACATTCGGTCAGATGTGCTGCGGGCAGCGGGCGATGGACCGCTCGGCCCCGATGGGCCGTTCCGTGTGTCGGTAGCATGACGGTCCGACACATCCCTCCCCCGAGGAGTCCCCTTGACGAACACGTTCATGCGGCGAACAGCGTTACCCGCCGCCCTCACCGTCCTGACCGCGGCGGCGTCGGCGCTCGGCGCGGGCACCGCCCACGCGGACTCGCTGAACGACCCGTGCGACCCGCGCGTGCCGCAGACCCAGCTGTTCGAGGTCGCGACCGCCACCGTCGACCCGGTACTGACGCACTGGAAGGGCATCACCATCGCCCCGGGCACCACCGGCTCCATCGAGACCACCGTCTCCGAGGTGCAGGCCGTCAGCACCACGTTCAACGCCTCGACCGAGATCAGCGCCTCGGCGGGCGCGCTCTTCGCGAAGGTCTCCGTCAAGGTCGGCTTCTCCGTGCAGACCGGCAAGTCCACCACCAGCAGCTGGTCCCAGAAGATCACCCTGAACTTCTCCCGCCCCGGCGACTACGCGGTCTTCAAGGGCACCCACCGCGTCCAGGGCACGGCCGACGCCTTCACCTGCGTCGTCGACGGGCCCATCGGGAGCGACCCGAGCAAGGGGCGCTGGGCCTACGTCTTCGGGTACCACCCCGTCTACAGCACCTTCGACGCCGAGATCGAGGGCACGGTCTCCTGCGACACCCCGGTCTCGCCCGGCACCGTGCAGGAACTCGCCCGCAACAAGCTGGTCTGCCACTGAGTGCCGCCCCGCCCTCCGGTCCCGGGCGCGGGGGCCGAGGGCGGGGCCGCGGGCCGGGGCCGGGGACGGGGACGGGGCTCGCCGAGAAGCTGTGCGACCGGCCGCCCGAGGAGTACGCCGTCGCGTCCACCGCGACGATCCCGGCCCCCGCCGGGTCCGCGAACCGGCCCTGGCCCGGCCCGGGTGGTTGCGGGAGCCGCAGCGGGCGCGCCGGGCCCACTGGTGCGGGAACGTGGAACCGGACGAGGACTACCTGCCGCCCGGGCACCGGACGGAGCCCGGGCGGCTCCACCAGGAGCCGCGGGACGAGGTGCCGCGCGGGAGTGACGGCCACGGCGCCGGCCCATCCGTCGTCGCGCCGGCTCCGAACACCGTGCGCGACGCTGGTTGCGTCATTCCGCCCGGCCCGGCGGAGGCCCGGCCCTGCGGAAACCCCGCGGGTGCCGCTTCCGGAGGAGGAGTCGACATGGAACCGCTGCGACCCGACCCGCTGCGGCCCGCCCCGCTGCGCTGCCTGGTGACCGGGGCGACCGGCTACATCGGCGGCCGGCTCGTGCCCGAACTGCTCGCCCGCGGGCACACCGTGCGCTGTCTGGTGCGCGATCCCCGGCGGCTGCGCGACCAGCCCTGGCGGGCCCGGGTGGAGACCGCCACCGGGGACGTCACCCGCCCCGCCACCCTCGCCGGGGCCTTCGACGGCGTCGACGTCGCCTACTACCTCGTCCACTCGCTCGGCACCGGACCCTCCTTCGAGGCGACCGACCGGGAGGCCGCCCGCGCCTTCGCGGCGGCCGCGGCGGCCGCCGGCGTCACCCGGATCGTCTACCTCGGCGGCCTCGTCCCCGCCGGGGTGCCCGAGGCGGACCTCTCCCCCCACCTGCGCTCGCGCGCGGAGGTCGGCCGCGTCCTGCGCGCCGGCGGTGTTCCCACGGCCGAACTGCGCGCCGCCGTGATCATCGGCTCCGGCAGCGCCTCCTTCGAGATGCTGCGCCACCTCACCGAACGCCTGCCCGCGATGGTCACCCCGCGCTGGGTCTCCACCCGGATCCAGCCGATCGCCGTCCGGGACGTCCTGCGCTACCTCGTCGGCGCCGCCCACCTGCCGCCCGGGCTGAACCGCACCTTCGACCTCGGCGGCCCCGACGTCCTCACCTACGAGCAGATGATGCGGCGCTACGCCCGCATCGCCGGGCTGCGCCGGCGTCTCATCGTCCCCGTGCCGGTCCTCACCCCCCGCCTCTCCAGCCACTGGGTCGGCCTGGTGACCCCCGTGCCGAACTCCATCGCCCGCCCCCTCGTCGAGTCCCTGCGCCACGAGGTCGTCTGCGGCGAGCACGACATCGCCCGCTGGGTGCCCGACCCGCCGGAGGGCCTGACCGGCTTCGACCGGGCCGTCACGCTCGCCCTGCGCCGGATCAAGGACGCCGACGTCGCCACCCGCTGGTCCTCCGCCTCCCTGCCCGGCGCCCCGAGCGACCCGTTGCCCACCGATCCCGACTGGGCCGGCGGCAGCCTCTACCAGGACGTCCGGGAACGCGCCGTGACCGCGCCGCCCGCCGCCGTCTGGCGGGTGATCGAGAGCATCGGCGGCGACAACGGCTGGTACTCCTTCCCGCTCGCCTGGGCCCTGCGCGGCCGGCTGGACCGCCTGGTCGGCGGCGTCGGACTGCGCCGGGGCCGCCGCGACCCGGCCCGGCTGCGGGTCGGCGACTCCCTGGACTTCTGGCGCGTCGAGGAGATCGAACCCGGCCGGCTGCTGCGCCTGCGGGCCGAGATGCGCCTGCCCGGGCTGGCCTGGCTCGAACTCTCCGTCGCACCGGACGGGGACCGCGGCACCCGGTACCGGCAGCGGGCCCTGTTCCACCCGCACGGCCTGGCCGGACACGCGTACTGGTGGGCCGTCGCGCCGTTCCACACCGTGGTGTTCGGGGGCATGGCCCGCAACATCACCGAACGCGCCCGCCGGCAGCCCTGATCCGGCCGGGCCCCCGGCCCCCGATGTGGCGCGGGCGTCCGCCGCGAAGAAAATGATCCAGGTCCGTCCACCGTGTCGATCCGCGACCGCGCCGTTCGACCTGGGACCGGAAGGGTCGAGAGGCGACCCCCGAACGAGGAGGCCGGAGATGGCGAAGTACATGCTGATCATGCGGGGCACCGACGAGTCCGTCGCGAAGATGATGGAGACGCCGTTCGAGGAGATGCTCGAAACGGTGGGCCGTTTCAACGAGGAGCTGATCCGGGCGGGCGTGCTCGTCGCCGCCGAGGGGCTGGACGACCCCTCGCAGGGCGTGGTGGTGGACTTCAGCGGGGAGACCCCGGTGGTCACCGACGGACCGTACGGCGAGACGAAGGAGCTGTTCGGCGGCTTCTACGTGATCGATGTCGCCTCGAAGGAGGAGGCCGTCGAGTGGGCCAAGCGCCTCCCGGCGCTGCCCGGCTCGAAGTGCGAGGTCCGCCGCGTGCCGGGCATCGAGGAGTTCCCGCAGGACAACGAGTGGATCGTCAAGGAGCGGGCGTGGCGCGAGCGGACCGGCCAGCTGTGACAGCCGGGGCCACCGACGGCCCGCCGGTCGCCGAGTCGGCGCGGCGGGCCGTCGAGGCCGTCTGGCGGATCGAGTCGGCACGGATCGTCGGGGCGCTGGCCCGGTACACCGGGGACTTCGCCCTGGCCGAGGACGTCGCGCAGGAGGCGCTGGCGGAGGCACTCGTCACCTGGACGCGCGACGGTGCGCCGGCCAACCCGGTGGGCTGGCTGCTGGCGACCGCGCGGCGGCGGGCCATCGACGCCTTCCGCCGCAGGTCGGCCCTCGACGAGCGGTACGCCGTGCTCGCCGGCCGGCTGGCCGACGGCCGGTCCAGCTCGGGCGCGGCCGGCCCGCCCGGGCCGCCCGACGATCTGCCGTGGGACCCGGACCGGGTCGACGACGACGTCCTGTCCCTCATGTTCGTCGCGTGCCACCCGGTGCTGTCGCCCGAGGCCCGGGTGGCACTCACGCTGCGCGTGGTGGGCGGCCTGTCCAGCGAGGAGATCGCCCGCGCCTTCCTCGTGCCGGTACCGACCGTGCAGGCCCGCATCACCCGGGCGAAGAAGACGATCGCCGCCGCCCGCGTGCCGTTCGAGCTGCCGCCGCCCGAGGAACGGCCGGGGCGGCTCGGCGCCGTCCTGAGCGTCCTGTACGTGGTCTTCACGGAGGGCTCGACGGCGACGGCCGGCGACCACCTGCTGCGCCCCGACCTCGCCTACGAGGCCGTACGACTGGCCCGGGTCCTGGCCGCCCTGCTGCCCGGGGAGCCCGAGGTGCACGGCCAGCTCGCGCTGTTCGAGCTCACCGCCGCGCGCTTCCCGGCCCGCACCGGGCCCGACGGCGAGGCGGTGCTCCTGGAGGACCAGGACCGGCGCCGGTGGGACCGCTCCGCGATCCGGCGCGGTCTGGCCGCGCTCGGCCGCGCCGCCGCCCTCGGGCGGGGCCTCGGACCGTACGGTCTGCAGGCCTCGATCGCCGCCTGCCACGCGACGGCGCCCTCGGTGCCGGAGACCGACTGGGACCGCATCGTGCTCCTGTACGAGGCGCTCGGCCGGGTGGCCCCCTCCCCCGTCGTCGACCTCAACCGCGCGGTGGCCGTCGCGATGGCGGGCGGACCGCGGGAGGCGCTGTCCATCGTCGACGACCTGGCCGCCTCCGGCCGCCTGTCCGGGTCGCACCTGCTCCCCGGCGTGCGCGGCGAACTGCTGCTCCGCCTCGACCGCACCGCCGAGGCCCGTGCCGAGCTGGAACTCGCCGCCCGCCTGTGCCGCAACGCCCCCGAGCGGTCGGTGCTGCTGCGCAAGGCGGCCGCGCTGGGGTGACGCCTGCCTGCCGGGCCGCCCTCCCCCGCCCCCGCCACCGCCAGCGCCACCGCCAGCGCCAGCGCCAGCGCCAGCGGCCGCGGCCGCGGCCGGCGGAATTTCCGCTTCCCCTTGCTCTCCTGGCTCTGGTATGACAGCACCTGGCCCGATCGGGGCCACCTGAACAGGGGGATTGTGTCGTGCTGAGGACCACCCGCCGACGCCGGGTACGCGTCGCTTCGCTGCTGGCCGCCTCGGTGGCGCTCGCCACCGTGACGACGGCCGCGCCGGCCGGGGCCGCGCCCCGCTCGACCGGGAGCGACGCCGCCCCGACGGCCGGGCTGAACCTGATGCTGCGCGCCGATCCGTGGAAGGTCGTCCAGACCCGCCGGGCACCGGACGGCACCTGGGACGCGGCCAGGGAGATCCCGCAGTTCGGCGGCTTCCGGTACTGGACGACCGTCGTCGACTCCGGGCGGCTGCGGCTGTTCGGGCTCCGGAGCTCCGGCCCGATGAGCGTGCAGTTCGTCCAGTCGACGCAGCAGCCCGACGGCAGCTGGTCCGCGCCGACCCCGATGCAGGGCCTGGCGGAACTGCCCGTCTCCAGCGAGTACTTCCAGCTGGGCACGGCCGGCGCGGCCATGGTGAACGGCCGGGTCCAGCTGGCGGCGATCGACCCCACGGGCCGGCTCGTCCACACCGTCGAGAACCCGGACGGGAGCTGGCAGCCCTGGGGAGCGATCAGCGCCCCTCCGGGACTCGGCTCGGACAAGTACTTCAGCCTGGCGACGGCCGAGGTGAACGGCGAACTGCACATCGTGGCCACCATGTGGAACGACGGCAGCGTGCTCCACACCATCCGGCACGCGGACGGCACCTGGGCCGGCTGGGGCAACATCATGGGCGCGGCCGGGACCCCCT
>NZ_JBIVVI010000387.1:0-7142 GCF_044757675.1 Kitasatospora sp. NPDC091257 | reverse complement strand
GTCCGCCCGCCTCCCTCGGGGGTGGGGGGCGGGCGGACGGTCAGGGGTTCGAACTACTTGTTGCGGCTGCCCAGTTCGAACAGGAGGATGATGAAGCCGGCGAAGATGTGGATGCCGGCCGTGTAGATCACCAGGCGGTGGTAGACGCGCTTGTTGGCCCACTTGCCGGCGTCCATGGTCTTCGGACCCGCTGCGGTGTCGGCGCCGGCGGCCGGGGTGGCGGTGGTGGTGGGATCGGCCATGGTGATCTCCTCCGGGGTGTTCTGACGGCTGGTCAGTGAACGGCGGCGGGGCCGCCGCCGAGGCAGAGTTCGCCGCCGGGGCTCTGCAGCAGGGTGTGGACGAAGAGCAGTTCGACGCCGCTGTCCGACTCCGCGGCGATGCAGTGCGGCGTGAGCGAGTCGTAGTGGGCGGAGTCGCCCACCCCGAGTTGGTGGACGCGGTCGCCGAGGGTGACCCGGAGCGCGCCCTTCAGGACGTACAGCCACTCCTCGCCCGGGTGGACCCGGACCACCGAGTCCTGCACGCCCGGCGGGACGTGCACCCGAAGGGCCTGCATGGCGCGGCCGGGGGCGCCGGCCCGCCGGTAGCCCCAGCCGCCGGCCCGGCCGGGCTCGATGGCGCCGCCGCGGACGATCGGGTCCGGCTCGGCGAGGGTCTCGCCGAGCAGGCCGGAGACCGAGGTCCCGTACGCGCGGGCGAGGCCGAGCAGGACGGGCAGCGAGGGCTGCCGTCGGCCGGTCTCCAGCCGGGACAGATAGGCTGGGGAGAGTCCGACCCGTCCGGCGGCCACCTCCAGCGTGAGGCGACTGCTGAGCCGGTGCTCACGGAGGCGGGCGGCGAGGCCGGCGACCTCCTGGTCGTCGAGCTGTTCGCCGGTCGTGGCGGCACCGGTGGAGCTGCTGGTCATGTGTCCAGTGGACACCCGGCGTGCCGCAGGGGCAAGAAATTTGCCTCAGAGGCAAGAGCCCGAAGGGGACCGCGTCCCCGCGCTCACGGCCGCGGGATGTTCCGCAGATTGCTCCGGGCCAGGTCGATCATGCGCCCGACGCCGCCCGAGAGCACCGTCCGGCCCGCCGCCAGGGCGAAGCCCTTCAGCTGGGCGGCGGTGACGTGCGGCGGGATGGACAGCGCGTTGGGGTCGGTGACCACGTCCACCAGGGCCGGACCCGGCCGCTCCAGCGCCTCCGCCAGCACCTCCCGGACCCGGGCCGGCTCGGTGACCCGCTTGGCCTGGATGCCCATCGCCCGGGCGATCCCGGCGTAGTCCACGTCCCCGTTGTCGATCTCGGACTCCGGGTAGCCGGAGACCAGCATCTCCAGCTTGATCATGCCCAGTGCGCCGTTGTTGAAGACCACCGTCTTCACCGGCAGCCGGTGCTTGGCCACCGTGAGCAGCTCGCCGAGCAGCATGCCGATCCCGCCGTCGCCCGCCATCGCGACCACCTGCCGCCCCGGGCAGGCGAGCTGGGCGCCGATCGCGTGCGGGAGGGCGTTGGCCATCGAGCCGTGCAGGAAGGAGCCGATCACCCGGCGGCGGCCGTTGGGCCGGAGGTAGCGGGCGGCCCAGACGTTGTTCATGCCGGTGTCCACGGTGAACACCGCGTCCTCGGCGGCCACCTCGTCCAGCACCGAGGCGACGTACTCGGGGTGGATCGGCAGGTGCTTCTCGATGTCCCGGGTGTACGCGCCGATCACGTCCTCCAGCGCCCGGCAGTGCTTGCGCAGCATCCCGTCCAGGAAGGCGCGGTCCCGCGTGGCGTCCAGCAGCGGCAGCACGGCCCGCAGGGTGGCGGCCACGTCCCCGTGGACGGCCAGGTCGAGCGGGGTGCGGCGGCCGAGCCGGGTCGCGTCGTGGTCGACCTGGACGGTGTGCGCCTGCGGCAGGAAGGAGTCGTACGGGAAGTCGGTGCCGAGCAGCAGCACCAGGTCGGCGGAGTGCAGCGCCTCGTGGCAGGCGCCGTAGCCGAGCAGTCCGCTCATGCCGACGTCGTACGGGTTGTCGAACTGGATCCACTCCTTGCCGCGCAGGGAGTGGCCGATCGGCGCGTTCAGGGCCTGCGCGGCCGCCATCACCTCGGCGTGCGCCGCACGCACCCCGGCGCCGCAGAACAGGACCACCTTGCGGGCCGCGTTGAGCAGCCGGGCCAGCTCCTGCACCTGGGACCAGGGCGGCGCGGCGACGGCCTCCTCGGTGAGGAAGTGGCCGGTGCCGGTGGGTGCGGCAGCGGTCAGCGCGGCGACGTCCCCGGGGAAGGCGAGCACCGAGACGCCGTGCGAGCCGAGCGCGTGCTGGACGGCGACCCGCAGCAGGCGGGGCAGCTGGGCGGGGGTGGAGAGCATCTCGCACCAGTTGCTGCAGTCGGTGAACACCCGCTCGGGATGGGTCTCCTGGAAGAAGCCGGTGCCGATCTGCCCGGACGGGATGTGGGAGGCGAGCGCGAGCACGGGCAGGCCGCTGCGCTGGGCGTCGTACAGGCCCTGGATCAGGTGGGTGTTGCCGGGGCCGCAGGACCCGGCGCAGACCGCGAGCCGGCCGGAGAGTTCGGCCTCGGCGGCGGCCGCGAAGGCGCCGGCCTCCTCGTTGCGCACGTGCACCCAGCTGATGCCGTCGGCCCGGCGGATCGCGTCCACGACGGGGTTGAGGCTGTCGCCGACGACGCCGTAGACCCGCTCCACCCCGGCCTGCCGGAGCACTTCCACCATCTGTTCGGCCACGCTCACCACGGCTGTGCTCCTTCGGTCGCCACGGGACACCTGCACCCTCCGCCGGGGAGGTGGCGGGCGCAGCCGGGGCGGGCCGAAGGAGTGAGCGGGTACGGGCTACTCGGCCGCCAGGTGGTCCTGCTGACCGAGCTTGCCGGCCGCGAGGCCGGCCTGGGGCTGGCGGCGGCCGGGTTCGCGGCCCGGGGGCTGGGCGACCCGCTCCTGCGCGGGCGGGACGGTGGTCGCCAGGGTGACCGGGGAACCGGACTCGACCTGCACCGCCTCGCCGTCGTGCCGCAGGTGGAGGACCTCGCCGCGGCGCAGCGTGTACGTCGTGCGCTCATGGGTGATCTCGACGCCGAGCAGGTGCCCGCGCACCAGCAGCGAGAAGCTCAGCCGCATCAGCCCGGACGGCAGCCGCGGCCGGAACGAGAGCGTCTCGCTGTGGTCGCGCAGCCCGCCGAAGCCGGCCACCAGGGCGATGCAGGCCCCGGCGAGCGAGGCCATGTGCAGGCCGTCCCGGGTGTTGCCGCCGAGGTCGTGCAGGTCCATCAGCGCCGCCTCGGCCGTGTAGTCGTAGGCGAGGTCGAGCTGGCCGACCTCGGCGGCGATGACCGCCTGGGTGCAGGCGGAGAGCGAGGAGTCCCGGACGGTCAGCCGCTCGTAGTAGGCGAAGTTGCGGGCCTTCTGCTCGTCGGTGAAGGCGTCGCCGCGGACCTGCATGGCGAGCACCAGGTCGGCCTGCTTGACCACCTGCTTGCGGTACAGGTCGAAGTACGGGAAGTGCAGCAGCAGCGGGTACTTCTCCGGCGGGGTCCGCTCGAAGTCCCAGACCTGGTGGTGGGTGAAGCCGTCGGCCTGCGGGTGGACGCCGAGGTCCTCGTCGTACGGGATGTACATCGCGGCGGCCGCGTCGCGCCAGGCGGCGGTCTCCTCGGTGTCCACGCCGAGCAGCGAGGCCTCGTGCGGGTGGCGGACGGCGGCCTCGGCGGCGGCCCGCAGGTTGCTCTGCGCCATCAGGTTGGTGAAGACGTTGTTGTCCGCGACGGCGCTGTACTCGTCGGGGCCGGTGACGCCCTCGATGCGGAACCTCCCGGACACGTCGTGGTGGCCGAGCGAGCGCCACATCCGGGCGGTCTCGACGAGCAGTTCGAGCCCGTACTCGCGCTCGAACTCGGCGTCGCCGGTGGCCCGGACGTAGCGGGCGACGGCGGCGGCGATGTCGGCGCCGATGTGGAAGGCCGCGGTGCCGGCCGGCCAGTACCCGGAGCACTCCTCGCCGCGGATCGTCCGCCACGGGAACACCGCGCCGGACAGGCCGAGTTGGACGGCCCGCTCGCGGGCCAGCGGCAGGGTGGTGTGCCGCCAGCGCAGGGCCTGGTTGACGGCGGCGGGCAGGCAGTAGGTGAGCACCGGCAGGACGAAGGTCTCGGTGTCCCAGAAGCTGTGCCCGTCGTAGCCGGGCCCGGTCAGGCCCTTGGCGGGGATGGCCCGCTCCTCGCTGCGGGCGCCCGCCTGCAGGACGTGGAAGACGGCGAACCGGACGGCCTGCTGGAGCTCGACGTCGCCCTCGATCGCGATGTCGCTGGTCTCCCAGAACTCCCTGAGGAACGCGGCCTGTTCGGCGACCAGCCCGTCCCAGCCGGTGTAGCGGGCGGCGGTCAGCGCGGCCTCCACCTGGTCCCGGACGGCGGGCAGCGAGCGGGTGCCGGACCAGCCGTAGGCGATGAACTTGGTCAGCCGCAGCCGCTGGCCCGCCTTGAGCACGGTGGTGGCGCTGATCCGGCAGTGGTCGGCCTCGGACTCGGCGACGGTGTCGGACTTCTCCGGGCCCTCGATGATGTGGTCCATCCCGGCCGCGACCCGGATGCCGCTGTAGCGGGTGCGGTGCACCAGGACGGCCTTGGTGGCGCTGGCGTGGTGCGCCTCGGGCTGCAGCGGCGCCTCCATCACGGCGGCGGCCCGCGGGTCGCCCTCGGGGCCGCCGGGCAGCTGCTCGTTGGCGACCAGCTCGGACTGGAGCACGATCCGCACCGGGCCGTCCACCGCCTCGACGCTGTACTCGACGGCGGCGATCGCGCGCTGGGTGAGCGAGACCAGCCGGGAGGAGCGCACCCTGATCGTCCGCCCGGCCGGGGAGGTCCACTCGGCCTCGCGGTGCAGCAGGCCCTCGCGGAAGTCCAACCAGCGCTTGTGGCTGACGAGTTCGCCGTAGCGCAGATCGAAGGGCTCGTCGTCCACCAGCAGCCGGATGATCTTGCCGTTGGTCACGTTGATGACGCTCTGGCTGGACTCCGGGTAGCCGTAGCCGCCCTCGCCGTACGGCAGCGGGCGCAGCTCGAAGACACCGTTGAGGTAGGTGCCGGGCAGGCCGTGCGGCTCGCCCTCGTCCAGGTTGGCGCGCAGGCCGATGTGCCCGTTGGACAGCGCGAAGACGGACTCGGCGCGGGCCAACGAGCCCAGGTCGAGGCCCTGTTCGGTGATCTGCCAGGGGTCGATCGCGAAGTTGTCCCCGGGACTCACGCGCCCCCCTCGCCGCGCTCGGCAGGGGCGTTCGCCCACACGCGCCTCTCGATGATTCGCTCGCCGCGCTCGCTCACGCGCCCCCCTCCCCCAGGAGCTCGGAGAGGTCCTGGACGACCACGGTCGCGCCGTCCCGGCGCAGTTCGGCGGCCTGGCCGGTGCGGTCCACCCCGACCACCGCGCCGAAGCCGCCGGCCCGGCCGGAGGCGACCCCGGCGAGCGCGTCCTCGAAGACCGCGGCGCGGGCGGGTTCGACGCCGAGGGCGCGGGCGGCGTACAGGTAGGTGTCGGGGGCGGGCTTGCCGGGCAGGCCCTCGGCCTTGGCGACGTTGCCGTCCACGATCACCTCGAACAGCTCCTCGATCCCGGCCGCCCGCAGCACGTCGCGGCAGTTGGCGCTGGAGGAGACCACGGCGCTGGGCAGCCCGGCCGCGCGCAGCCGGTGCACGTAGTCCACCGAGCCCTGGTACGGCTGGACGCCCCGCTCCCGGATCAACCGCAGCACGGTGTCGTTCTTGGCCCGGCTGATCCCTTGCACGGTACGGGAGTTGGGCGGGTCCTCCGGGGTGCCCTCGGGCAGTTCGATGCCCCGGCCGAGCAGGAACGCGCGGGTGCCGTCCAGGCGCGGGCGGCCGTCCACGTAGGTGTCGTAGTCGGTGACGGCGTCGAAGGGGACGAACTGCCCGCCGGTGCGGGCGGCTTCGGCGCGCAGGAAGGCGTCGAAGGTGTCCTTCCAGGCCGCGGCGTGCACCTTCGCGGTCTGGGTGAGCACCCCGTCGAGGTCGAAGAGGAAAGCACGGATGTCGTCCGGTAGCCCCAGCATGGGTGCAGTCTTACCCGGGATCGGGGGGAAGCCGCCCATTTCCCGGCGGCGCGTCGCGGGAAGGGCGGCTTCCGGCGGCCCGGCCGGGCCGCCGGAACGGGACCGGACGGGACGGGACCGGACGGGACCGGACGAGGTTACGGCGAGTCGGGCATCTGCGCCTCGGGCGACTCGACGACCGCGAAGACCGCGCCCTGCGGGTCCTGGACCACCGCCATCCGGCCGGACTGCATGTCGAAGGCCGGCTGGATCACCGAGCCGCCTGCCTTGACCAGGGCGTCCACCGTGGAGTCGGCGCTGTCCACCGAGAAGTAGGTCATCCAGTGCGAGGGCGTGCCGGGCGCCAGGTAGCCGGGCATCGCCTGCATGCCGCCCACCGTGCGGTCGCCGACGTTGAGCGAGAAGTAGCCGTCCATGCCCTGGATGGTGGCCGGGCGCAGCCCGAGGGCCGGCTGGTAGAAGCTGCCGGCCGTCCCGGTGTCGGCGGTGTTGAGCTCGTTCCAGACCAGCGCGCCGGGCTCGTTGACCACGCCGGCGCCGATGAAGTCCATCGCCTGCCAGACCCCGAACACCGCGCCGGTCGGGTCGGCGGCGACCAGCATCCGCCCGATCGTGCCGACGTCCATCGGGTCGTACAGGACGGTGCCGCCGGCCTCCGTGATGGAGGTCCGGGCCGCGTCGGCGTCGTCCGAGGCGAGGTAGGTGGTCCAGGCGACGGGCGGCACCGGCTGGCCCTCGGGCGCCATCTGCGCCATGATCCCGGCGACCGGCCGGCCGTTGAGCAGGCACACGGCGTAGCCGCCGAATTCGGCCGGGCCGACCTCGCCCTGCCAGCCGAACAGGTCGCGGTAGAAGTCGAGCGCGGCCTGCTGGTCGCTCGCCATCAGGTCGACCCAGCACGGGGTGCCGGGCATGTACGGATCGGTGACTACGGGCATTGCTGGGCCTCCCGGAGGCGGTGGTGGCCGGCTGTAGTGGTCGGGACGGTCGGGCCGTCGTCCGGGCCGGGCCGGGTGGGGGGGGGGGCCCCCCCCCCCCCCCCCGGGGCACCCCCCCCCACCCCCCCCCCCCCCCCGCCCCCCCCCCCCAA
>NZ_JBIVVI010000386.1:0-7143 GCF_044757675.1 Kitasatospora sp. NPDC091257 | reverse complement strand
CCTGCACGACCTCGGGGCCATCGGCATCACCTCCTCCGACGCCCAGGGCATGGGCCGGGCCGGCGAGACGGTGCGCCGCACCTTCGCCGTGGCCGGGAAGATGAAGGCCGAGCGCGGCCCGCTGGAGGGCGACGGCCCGGACGACGACAACGAGCGCGTGCTGCGCTACATCGCCAAGCTCACCGTCAACCCGGCCATCGCCCACGGCCTCGCGCACGAGGTCGGCTCGATCGAGATCGGCAAGCTCGCCGACATCGTGCTGTGGCAGCCGGCCTCCTTCGGAGCCAAGCCGCAGCTGGTCCTCAAGGCGGGCTTTCCCGCCTACGGCGTCACCGGCGACCCCAACGCCGCCACCGAGACCTGTCAACCGCTCGTTCTGGGGCCCCTGTTCGGCGCTCACGGCGCCACTCCGGCCGACCTCTCCGTCGCCTTCACCAGCCGCGCCGCCGCCGAGTCCGGCACCCGGGACCGCCCCTACGACACCATGACCACCCGGCGCCGTCGCGTCGCCGTCCGCCACACCCGCGGGATCGGCCCGCGCGACATGGTCCGCAACACCCGCCTCGGCGAGGTCCTCGTCGACTCGCGCGAGGGTCTCGTCACCCTCGACGGCACGCCGCTGCGGTCCTCCCCCGCCGAGGAAGTCCCGCTGAACCGGCTCTACTTCCTCTGAGTCGCCCGCACAGCGCCGCCCCGGGCACCCTCGTGCCCGGGGCGGCGCTGTGCGCGGTGCCGTCAGTAGGTGACGATGCCAGGGTCGGAGAGGCCGGGGGCGCCGGTCTCGACGTGGCCGGCGAGGCGGCGTACGAAGTCGGCGGTCGCGCCCGAAGTGACGGTCACGTCGTACCAGTTGCGGCAGGCGCTCAGGTCGACGGTGCACGTGACGGTCGCGCCCCGGCGGACGGTGAGGGCCTGCGGCGTGCCGCCGTAGGCGTTGGTGAGGGTCAGCACGACGTCCGCGGCGCCCGCGTTGGTGAGGGTGAGGTCGAGGTTGCCGGTGGTCGCGTTGTGGCGGGCGGTGACCTCGGGCCCGGCGGTCTTGCCGGGGTTGCGGAAGCGGCGCAGGAAGCCGTTGGGGCCGAACACGGTGAGGTCCGTGACGCCCTTGGAGTACGTGGTGTTCCAGGCGTCCGCGATCGTCCGGCCCGCCTCCGTGGTGTACGTCCACGGACCGTCGGTGCGGTTGGGCGAGGTCACCAGGAACTGGGCGCCCGCCGCCGCGCCCGCGCTGAAGGTGAGACGGTACTTGCCCGCCGCGGTGTCGGCCGCCCCGTCCACGTACGGCGCGTAGGCCAGCGGGCGGGTGGGCTTCGCGCCCGCCTCCTGCTTCGGCATGGTGCCGGTGGCGGGCGGGGTGGGCACGTAGTCCGGGTGGCGGTTGCGGTCCGCCGGGGCGTAGCCGGCCGTCGAGGGGAGCGCCGCCGCGGTCGTGTTCGACGCGCTGAAGTCGAAGGCGGAGGTCAGGTCGCCGCAGATGGCGCGCCGCCAGGGCGAGATGTTGGGCTCCTGGACGCCGAAGCGGCGCTCCATGAAGCGGATGATCGAGGTGTGGTCGAAGGTCTCCGAGCAGCTGTAGCCGCCGGTGCTCCAGGGCGAGACGACCAGCATCGGGACCCGCTGGCCGAGCCCGTACGGTCCGGCCGAGTAGCCGACGCCGCCGCCGAACCAGTCGGCGGTGGTCGCCACGGTCGACAGGCCCTGCGAGGCGGAGGAGGGCGGGAACGGCGGCACGACGTGGTCGAAGAAGCCGTCGTTCTCGTCGTAGGTGATGAACAGCGCCGTCCTGGCCCACACGTCGGGGTTGGACGTCAGCGCGTCCAGCACCTGGGAGACGTACCAGGCGCCGTAGTTGGCGGGCCAGTTGGGGTGCTCGGTGAAGGCCTCGGGGGCGGCGATCCAGGAGATCTTCGGCAGGGTGCCGGCCTGCACGTCGCGCCGCAGGTGGTCGAACAGGCCGTCGCCCGCCTTGGCGTTGGTGCCGGTGCGGGCCTTGTCGTACAGCGGGTCGCCCGGCTTGGCGTTGCGGTAGTTGTTGAAGTAGAGCAGCGAGTTGTCGCCGTAGTTCCCGCGGTACGCGTCGCCGATCCAGCCCCACGAACCGGCCGCGTCCAGTCCGTCGCCGACGTCCTGGTAGATCTTCCAGGAGATCCCGGCCTTCTCCAGCCGCTCGGGGTAGGTCGTCCAGCTGTAGCCGGCCTCCTGGTTGCCGAGGACCGGACCGTTGCCGGCGACCCCGTTGCCGGTGCAGCCCGTCCACATGTAGTAGCGGTTCGGGTCGGTGGAGCCGATGAACGAGCAGTGGTAGGCGTCGCAGATGGTGAAGGCGTCGGCGAGCGCGTAGTGGAAGGGGATGTCCTGGCGGGTCAGGTAGGCCATCGTGGTGGCCGTCTTGGCGGGTACCCACTGGTCGTACGTGCCGCTGTTGAAGGCCTTGTGGCCGCCGGCCCAGTCGTGGTTGAGGTCCTGGACGAACTGCATCCCGAGGTCGCTGACCTGGGGCCGGAACGGCAGCACCTCCCGCTTGAGGCCGTCCGTCTGGTGCCAAACCGAGCTGCCGCTCGGCAGGGTGACCGGGCGGGGGTCGCCGAAGCCCCGGACGCCCTTCAGCGCCCCGAAGTAGTGGTCGAACGAACGGTTCTCCTGCATCAGCACGACGATGTGCTCGACGTCCTGGAGGGTGCCGGTGCTCCCCTGCGGGGCGATGGACGCGGCGCGCGCGATGCTCTGCGAAAGTGACGAGAACGCGACGGTGGCACCGGCGAGTTGGAGGAAGCGACGACGATTCAGCTCTGCCATGGGTGGATTGACCTCAGCATGTCAGGAGGGTGGAGGACGGCGCCCCCAAGGACAGCGCGCGCGGGGTACCAACCGGCGGCCCGTTCATGACCGGCCGCCGTACGGCAGACGAACGCATCAAGTTGTACGGACAAGGTGTGAATCCGCTTCCGTGCGCCGCGAAGTCCACCAGCGCGCCCCGGTGCGAAGGGTGCGCAGGTGGTGCGCCGGACCGCAGACTGGGTCCCGACCCCTCACCGGAGGAACGACGATGCCCACCGCCAGCCGACCACCGGCCCCTCCCGTCGCACCCGGACGGCTCCCGCTGATCGGCCACGCGCTCGCACTGTGGCGGCGTCCGCTGGAGTTCCTCGACAGCCTCACCGCCTTCGACCCGATCGTGGCCACCCACCTCGGCCCGAAACCCAGCTATGTGCTGACCGGCCCCGACCTGGTCCACCGCGTACTGGTCACCGAAGCGGCGAACTACGCCAAGGGCCGCTCCTTCGACAAGCTCCGCCCCTACCTCGGGAACGGACTTGCCACCTCCGAAGGGGCCTTCCACCTCCGCCAACGGCGCCTGGTGCAACCGGCGTTCCACCACCAGCAGATCGCCCACTACGTCGACACCATGGCGCGACTGGCCGCCGAGCGCGCCGACTCCTGGCGGCCCGGCCAGGTGGTCGACGTCACCCGGCAGATGCTGGAGCTGTCCCTCGCCATCGTCACCTCGACGCTGTTCTCCACCTCCCTCGACGCCTCCGCCGCCGCCGAGATCCGCCACGCCATGCCCGTCGTCCTGCACGGCATGTACACCCGGGTGCTGGACCCCACGAACCTGTGGCACCGGCTCCCCACACCGGGCAACCGCCGCCTCGCCGACGCCCACGACCGGCTGCGCCGCGCCATCGACCACCTGATCCACGCCGACCGCGCCGACCACGCCGACCACGCCGACCACGCGAGCGGGCGACCGGACCTGCTGTCGATGCTCCTGCAGGCCCGGGACGCCGACAGCGGCGAGGCCATGACCGACCGTCAGCTCCACGACGAACTCATCACCCTGCTGGTGGCCGGCACCGAGACCGCCGCCGGCGGGCTCGCCTGGCTCTTCCACGAACTGGGCCGGCACCCGCACCTCGACCGGCGACTCCACCAGGAGCTGCACGACCACGCCGTACTCCCCCTCACCGCCGACCAGTTGCCCCGGCTCGGCCACACCCGTCGCGTCGTCGACGAGGCCCTTCGGATGCGCAACCCCGGAGGCATCACGATCCGCCGCGCGACCACCGACGTCGAACTCGGCGGCTACCGCTTCCGCGAAGGCACCGAGTTCATCTTCAGCGCCCTCGTCCTCCACCGGAATCCCCGCCACTTCCCCCACCCCCTGCGCTTCGACCCCGACCGCTGGCTGCCCGACCGGCCCCCCGCCCCGCGCGGCGCGTTCGTCCCCTTCGGCGCCGGCCACCACCTGTGCATCGGGGAGTCCTTCGCGCGCACCGAGATGCTGACCGTGGCCGCGACCGTGGCGAGCCGCTGGCGGCTGACGCCCGCCCCGGGAGCACGGGTCCGGGGCGTCATGACCAGCACCAACCACCCCGACAACCTCCTCATGACGGTGGAACCGCGCCCAGAAGCCGACTGAACCACCCGCACCGACCGGAAGCCGACCACCCCGAACGCCGGGCCCGGTACGTGGCGATCAGGTCGCGGTACCAGGTGTACGAGGCCTTCGGGGTGCGTCGTTGGGTCGCGAAGTCGACGTGGACGAGGCCGAAGCGCTGGTGATAGCCCTCGGCCCGTCGAACAGCCTGTCATTCCATCCGTGACGGTACTCCGCCAAGCCGTCGAGGAGAAGGCCGGCAACCTCCTCCTCGACCACCCCGGTGCGCAGTTCGGCCATGGATTCGACGAGCGCCCGGTCCCACGGCGCTCGTGCCGATGCGCGGCCGCGAGCTCTTCTCCTCCCCGGAGCGGCTGGGCCGGCTGAACCCGCCTGCTGGACCGACCGAAGCTCAGATCCGTTCCGCACGGCCGGCGGGGGCCGGGCCGAGGACCACGACGGTATCTCCCGTCTGCGGAGAGGGGATGTCGTGTTCGGTGACCGGAACCAGGCGGCCGTCGGTGCGCACCACGAACAGGGCGTCGTGCCCTGGCGGCGTCGCGCCGTTCACCGGTTGCGCCACGACGTCGGCCCCGGCGCCGTACCGGCGCATCAGCCGAGGCCTGGTGAGCCCGGCACCGAACAGGATGTCACCGCCCAGGAACGGGGCGACGACGCCGTGGCTGGCGGCTGGAGGCCCGATCCGGTAGACCGGTCCGTCCACGCTCCCCCGCAGGACCACCGACGCCAGTGCGTTGAAGTCGTCCTCGGCAGTGAGAAGCAGTACCACGGTGATGCCCTCCAGCTCGGCGCCTTCCCCGGTGGCTGCCGCCAGCAGTTCTCCGGGTGCCAGCTCGAGTCCGGCTTGTTCGATGCGCTCACGCTGTTCTTCGAGACCGGCCCACAGCAGCACCTGAAGACCAGCGGCTTTCAGGGCCAGGCCCAGGTCGACCACCCAGGGCTCGCCGCCCACCAGCAGCGGCCGGGAACGGCCCGAGCGCACGACCCCCAGGCGTCGGGCGACGAGCGTCGCGGTCAGCCCGTAGAGCGTCACCGTGGCGACGATGACCACGAAGGTAGCCGGGAGGATCTTCGAGGCGCCAACGATCCCCTTGCCGACCAGGCCGGCCGAGAAGGTCGAGGCGGTTGATGCCGCGATGATGCCGCGCGGCGCCATCCAGCCGAGGAAGGCGCGCTCCTTTCGGGGAATGTCAGTGCCGAGCGTGGACACCAGGGCCACCAGCGGCCTGGCGACGGCAACCAGGACGGCGGACAGTCCCAACGCGGGGAGCAGTACGTGCCGCAGCGACTGCGGTGTCACGGTGGCCGAGATGGAGACGAAGAGCACCCCGAGGATCAGGGTGACCAGTGTCTCGAAGAACGGCCGACGCACGGGGAAGTCGAAGCGTCGCAGGTTGGTGACGGCCAGGCCCATCACGACCGCGGCGATCAGCCCGGTGTCTTCGCGGAGCACGTCGCAGACCGCCGCCACGCCGATCACCACGGCGAGCTGCGCGGTGGTCCCGAGCACCTCGCCCAGCCGCAGTCCCTGCACCAGCGCCCACAGCAGGACCGCTCCGACGGCCCCGCCGGCCAGGCCGACGCCCACACTCCCCAGGAAGTGTGCCGCCCCGCTCCCGAACCGACCCCTGGTACTGGCGTCGACCGCGTGGAAGACGAGCGCGCCCAGGATCGCACCCACCGGATCGATCAGCGAGCCCTCCCAGACCAGGAGGTGCCGCAGCCGGTCCGTCGGGCGGACGAAGCTGAGCAGCGGGCCCACGACAGTCGGCCCCGAGACCACCAGGATGGCCCCGAGCATCACGGCCGCTCCGTAGTCCAGGCCGAGCAGCGGTTTCGACACGAGCGTGCCGATCGCCCAGGTGAGGAGCACGCCGATCCAGATCAGCCGGATGACGACGCGGCGCATGTGCCCCTTCAACTTCGCCAGGTCGAGCCCGAGACCGGCGTCGTAGAGGATCACCGCCACGGCGAGCGACACCAGAGGCGAGAAGGCTGCGCCGAGCAGTCGCTGGGGATCGACATCGCTGGTCAGCGCACCTGCGGTGAAGCCGACGGGCAGCAGGACGATCAGGGCGGGGATGTGCAGTCGGCTCGCCAGGATCTGCGAGCCGACGGCGAGCACCAGGATCAGGCCCGTCCCGATGAGGATCTGGTTCGTCGTCACGTCACCGCTCCGGCAGGCCGGTTCACCGGACGATCTGGTGGCGGCTCTTGCCGACCCGCCAGCGGCCGAGCAGCAGCGACAGCGACAGCGACAGGGTGACGATCGCCTGGTCCTCGTGTTCCGCCGACCAGGTGCGCAGCAGCGCGAGTCCGGCTCCCGCCGGAGCGGACGCGAACGTCGTCCGAAGCTCCATCACGAGCGGGGCGGCGTGCCTCGGGTGGACAGGAGGACGACTCCGAGTACCACAGCCAGGCGTGCGAGCCACGTGAGCAGGACGGCAGGACCGTGGCGTACGCCGTTCCGCGCCGGGAGGATCAGGGTGAACGCGGCGATCGGCACCGGTTCCGGAGTGATCGCCAGGCCGATGACGGCGAGGTCGAGGACCCGTGGCCTCGGTCACTTCTCCCATGGCGAGATGCCCCATCTGACGGTGTGCCGCTCGTCCGGTCCGAGGGCGACGATCGACGCACCGCTGCGGAGGGCGTCCGGCGGACAGGACATCGGTTCCATGGCGACCGCGCGACGACGTTCCCCCTCCGGCAGGGTGTCGCCGGTGTACACCTGCAGGAAGTCCGCC